>JAOZLN010000031.1:0-4353 GCA_029934845.1 Candidatus Sabulitectum sp. | reverse complement strand
GGCCCCAGAAAATGAAAGAGCCAAGAGAAGCTGACTCCAGCGAACGGCGAAACGATGCCTCTGCCCCCAGAAGCTGCCCCTGACCCGCTATCTGGTCAAGATTACCAGGGCGGAAGAGCTCAGCAAAGGGAACTGATACCTGTGGTTTATCTGTAAACAATGTTTTTTCCATTGCATGAATATAAAAAACTGAAACCGCATTGAAAGGGCAGGGTAAAACTCTGTGGACAGCAATTCAAAAGCCTTTGGCGAAACAGGGCAACATGGACGTCTGCTGCCTCGAAACCGGAAACATGAAAGAATTGGATTCCCATGTGCTTCTACTGCTTTAAGGCTGAATGGATCTTGCTTTTAAGTTTTTCTGCGCTGTAGGGCTTCTGAATGAAACCATCGGGATACTCATCGGGAAATCTTCCAAGAACCTCGAGCTCACTGTAACCGCTTGAGATTATCACCGGGATATCTTTCCTGAGTTTCCTCATAACTCTGAAAGCTTCATCGCCATCCATATTAGGCATTGTGATATCCAGAATAACAAGATCAACTTCGGTGATATTTTCTTTGAACTTATTAAGACAGTCAATACCGTCAACCGCAGTGATCACATTAAACCCGAACTGCTTGAGCATTGTTTCAACAACAGCTCTTACCAGTGGTTCATCATCCACAAACATCACCGTACCACTGGCCAGGAGTGGATCGATCTGTGTCTGCTCTGCTTCCTGCTGGTTGAACGCGTCTTCTTTTATCGCAGGAAACAATGCTCTGAAGGTGGAACCTTTCCCCGGTTCAGAGTCAATCTCGATAGCACCTTTGTGGCTGTTCATTATGCCAAGCACCGCAGACAAACCAAGACCTCTGCCGGTAAACTTTGTGGTAAAGAAAGGATTGAAAATACTCTGTCGGATCTCTCTGCTCATCCCTGCACCACTGTCTCTGACTTCCACATAAACGTAATGCCCCGGGGTCAGTTTATTCAGTAGCTCCAGTGATGCTGCATATTTTTCATCACAGTAGATCACGCCGGTGGAAACATCAATAGTACCGGGATCTCCCTGAAGAGCCTCAGAAGCGTTTGTGATCAAGTTCATGAATACCTGTCTGATCTGGGTAGCATCAGCAAGTATTAGAGGGAGATCCTCGCCGGGCTCAAAGCTCATAACAGCCTTCGTTGATACTGTGATCCTTAACATGTCCGATATCTCATTCACAACGGTATTCAGATCAAGGGGAGCGATCTTGAATTCTCCTCTGCCGGAATATGCCAGCATCTGGCTGGCAAGATCTGCAGCTCTTTCTGTGGCAGAATCAATCACTTGCAGGTATTGTTCAATATTTTCGCCTGCTCTGCCAGCCTCCAGCGCAAGTTGTGTATTGCCTGAAATAGCCATGAGTATGTTGTTGAAATCATGGGCGATACCGCCTGCAAGAACACCAAGACTTTCAAGTTTCTGTACATGCTGTACCCTGGCCTGAAGCAACTTCTGCTCTTCCTCGGCCTCTTTCCTTCCAGTAACATCCCGACAGAGAACAAGAACCTTATCCTTTTCAAAAGGTGCAATTCCAGACTCGTAGAAATGCTTACCGTCTGGAAGCTCAAGCATGTATGCGACGTTGTTCACCTTCCCGGATTCAAGTGTGTCCGATATGGTATCCAGCATTTCTTCAGCAACTTCTTCCGGAAGGCCAATATCAAAAATTCCTTTGCCTGCGATCTCGGAAGGATCGTAGTAAAGTTTATTCTCGTTTCCTGCATGCAGCCCCAGATACGTGCCTTCCCGAGAAAGAACAAACATCAGGTCGGGAATAGCATCAAGAATAGCCTTCGTTTTGTTCAGAGACCGGTTAAGCTGTTTCTGATAAGTTATAAGGCTGGTTATATCGGAGAGGGATATGACCCCCATGCCGCCACTGTTGGGAATGGTACCGGTGCGCATGCGGATATTTCTGACTGACCCATCTTTTCTTATCAATCTGAATTCATATTCCTGATGGCTGGAAGAGTCCCCTGCAAGCCTTCTTTTTCTCTGTTCTGCAACTGACTGCAGATCTTCAGGATGCACAAAATCCACCCATGTCATTTTGTCTATTATCTCATCCAGAACATAGCCGGTAAGCTCCTCAACATTTGAATTGGCTGATACAACAACGCCATCGGTGCCCAGAAGAGCCATGGCGTTCACTGTGCTTTCGTAAATAGTCCGGTATCGTTCTTCACTCTCCACAAGAGATCTCTCTGCTTTCAGTCTGTCGGTTATCTCAAGGCCGATCCCGCCGATAAGAGGTTCCTCGCCCGGCCTCAGAACTGAAAAGTAGTGCCCTTCATAAATACGATCCGTTCCATCATTCTTATGAAAGACCCTCTCTCTGCAGATGTATCCTTTCTCCAGGACTTCCTTATCTCTCTTGACAAGCCTTTCCTGCACATCCGGCCTGTAAAGATCCTCCGGATCTTTACCAAACCAGTCCGGCTCGTCAAATAACTCATAACAATTTTTGTTCATCCTGAGATACCTGGAATGGGAATCTCTTATAAATGCTATACCCGGAATGTTCTCCAGAAAAGAGTCAAGCATGCTCTTTGCTTCTTCCCTCTGGGATGAAAGCAGAATTCCGTGAATTGCAAAACCGATGTCCTGCGCAAGCTCTGCGAGGATCTCGGTGAGCTCTGCAGCCTCCTCGGGGGATTCTGTTTCTGACAACACAGCAAGTAGAGATCCGTAGGATATACCTTTGTACTCCAGAGGTCTTGATATTGTGGATCCTGAATGCCTGGAACTCGAGCCGGAAGCGAATCGGATCTCGGTATCACCGGCTGTAACGGTTATCACAGAGCCAGTAAAGGGGCCTGATTCAGTAAGAACTTTAACAATTTGTTCGACTAGAGAGCTAAGATCCTCAGTTTCAAGAATTAGTCTGTCAACGGATCTCAACATGTTAACGATGAAATGCAGCCTCTCAATCTTCTTTTCACGAAGACTTCTTCCTGTAACATCACGTGCCATGGTCAACATGCTCAGAGGAGATCCGTCATTTCTTCTTATGGGTATCTTTAGTACATCATAAACCTGTCCGTCAGGCAGTTTTTCGTCCACTCGAACAAACCTGGCCGATGCCCATGCCTCTTTGTCCGAGTCTGCACAAACTGGTGAAAGATAGGGAATCTCATTGTCTGAAGAAGCCTGTGAAGCCAGAAGACTCTCAGCTTTCCTGTTCCACTCCAGCCATTTCCCGTCTGGATCTTTCAAAATAATGATATCAGGTGTTTCGTTCTTTACCACTTCAATCAGGTCTCTTGCAGCAGAAAGCTCTGATCTCAAGCTGTTTAGTTCAGTTACTTCCTGAATTAGAACGATATGACCGGTTGAATCTTCAGCGGGAATAACAGTGACGCCAACAAATATTAAAGTATTCTGATCTGTCCTGAAGGGAAATGTCTGCTGAGATCTCTTTTCCAGAGAAAGTCCGAGAAACAGATCATCCAGGAGCATGCCTGTGAGGCCGGCAACAGATAAACCCGGTATACCAGGTGCAGATCTAATCACTTCTGTGATTCTTCCGCGACTGTCAGCACTTACACAGCAGACACTGATATTGTCCAGAATAACATCAAGAAGCTTTCCTTTGTCGTCCAACTTATTCCTCCAAAGTATTCAGCATTATGATATATACTTGTACGTCACGCAAGAAGGGTGCCCCTGGAAGGGACACCCGCATACAAGAAACCGAATACCAAGACCAATATCATTTCAGTAAACTGTATTATCTTCCGCGTCCTCCGCCACCACCGCGACCTCCTCCTCTACCGTCACGGGGGCCTCTTCCAAGACCACGGCCACTACCTCTGCCCATACCACGGCCGGAATCTCCTGCACCTGCAGCAGGGGAAGCACTCTGCCTGAACTGACCTGTTGAATAGATAGCTCCAGGCAGGCACACCTGAACGCATTTAGCACAATTCGTACATCTGCTTTCATCTATAACTGCTTTGCCCTCAACCATTGAAATTGCCTCTGCAGGACAAACACTAAGGCAAGCCCTGCAACCTGTACACTTGTCTTTATCTACCCGAAACATAATCTTTCCTTCTTTCCAACTACTTATTCTGTAATGTGTTAATCAATTCTCTGCAGTAGTAAGGGATATCTTTTACAACCCTTCCCCACACCAGATTTCCATCACTTAATGCCGGTTTATCTACCCATACAGCCCCGGCATTTTCCAGATCATCTTTAATTCCCAATGAACCTGTTGCCTTTTTCCCCGTAACAATACCGGCGGATATACCAACCAGACCGGCGTGGCAGATCATCCCCACCACAGCTCCTCTATCGTACACACCTCTCACCAGAT
>JAOZLN010000229.1 GCA_029934845.1 Candidatus Sabulitectum sp. | reverse complement strand
AGGTCAACAGGTCGGTATAAGGCGGGAGCTTGCAGTTACCGCCTTATCTCCGGTTATGCATACTTGTAAAGAGTATACAACCCGCCCAGAACAACAAGCACCCCGCAGACCTTTCTTAAAACAGAGACCACACTTGATTTTTCATTCCACTTCAGAAACTTCTGAATAACACTGGAAAATGTTCCTGCTCCAACGATTACTCCGCAGTGACCGGCGGAAAAAGCTGTAACAAGCAGAATCGCAAATACGGGGTTCTCTCTTCCGGTACTGAAAGCCACACCGAGAATCGGAGCCATAAATGCAAATGTGCACGGGCCAAGAGTAATCCCGAATATGAGACCAAGGATAAAGGCTCCGGGGAGACCGGATTTTTTCGACGAAAAGTTCTTTTCCCCCTTGAAAGGAGACGGGAGAACATCAAGGAGATTCAATCCGAAGTACAGCATAACCAGTGCCGCAAAATAGTACCCGAATTGTCCGATATCTCCCAGCAGGCGTCCAGCTGCAGCAGTGACAAATCCCACAAGAATTATCGTTATCATTATGCCGAGAGAGAACACGGCAGAAATACTGAATGCCTTGTTTGAACCCGAATTTCCCTGTCTGGAGATGTATCCCACTACCAAAGGAATGCTAGCCAGATGACAGGGGCTGAGTACAATACTCAGCACTCCCCAGAGCAGAGCAAGTGGAACTGCAACTGGTGACGCCGACTCCACTGCACCTGCGAACGAGGTTATCAGATTTTCCACTCTGCCTACTCCTCAGAAAGGGGGGAAGAAGGGCTGAAACCCAATTCAGTCAATTTTGCTGTCATGTCTTCCCTGCTCATGTAGCCTTCGTGTCTGAACAGTTCACTTCCAGTGGCATCGAAGATTATCTGAGTTGGGATGAGTTTGATGCCATGTGACTGTGCTGCATCCGGATTCTCGTTCACATCGATGAATTCCACTTCCACACTACCCGAGTACTGCTCGGAAACAGCGGCCAGCTCGGGAACCATCATTCTGCATGGTGTGCAGCTATGTGATCCAAGATCAAGAAGTCTGGGCAGATTTCGATCAACAGGAACAACACTCATGTTGTCTGGTTCGTTATTCTTTCCCACCAGAATTGCTATTACGGCAAGAAGGCATACACTGATAACTATTACGGCTTTCAATACAGGTTTCATGTTTTCCTCTTCAATTTTGCTGACAGTATTCAGTTAAGCAGTTCATGATAGATCACAGGTCAGAACATGCCTTAAGACGAGTACAAGCTGTTTGTGCTGATCTGCCTGCCAGTTCCCCGACTTCAGCTCCGCCTGAGCAGGCGAATATCAACGGCAGGACTGTGTACAAAAACACTTACTGTCATGAACAGACAATCATCACTCACCTTTCGTGATCACTCAAATTACAGATTGTTTATGTATTCAGTCATCTGGCTCTTCGATGGCACTTTTCCTGCGACTTTTACTTCTCCGTTAACAACCAGAGCCGGGGTCATCATCACGCCGAAGCTCATGATCTGATTCAGGTCTGTGACTTTCTCCAGTTCGAATTCCATACCCATTTCAACAGCAGCGCTCTCTGCCACCTCAGCCATTTTCTTGCATTTTGGGCATCCGGTACCCAGTACCTGTATCTTTATCATTTCTTCTCTCCTTCTAAATTTTCCCGAAGATCAAACCACTCGCAGTGGCCATTACAACAACCAGAGCAACGAAAACAACTGTTTTCTTTGTTCCCATAACACTTCTGATAACAAGCATGTTCGGAAGGCTCAGAGCAGGCCCTGCCAGCAGAAGTGCAAGAGCCGGCCCTTTGCCCATTCCACTTCCAATAAGCCCTTCCAGAATGGGAATCTCAGTAAGGGTCGCAAAGTACATGAACGCTCCAGCTATTGAAGCAAAAAAGTTTGCCCGGAAAGAATTTCCGCCAAGTGCGCTCTCTATCCATGACGAGGGAATAAGCCCCTCATAGCCAACTCGCCCCAGAAGCAGCCCTGCTGCAAATACGCCTGCAAGAAGCAGTGGAAGAATCTGCCTGGCAAAACCGAATGTGGCTTCAAACCACTCTGCGCCCTCACCTCCGCCACCTGCAAGAATCACTGACAGCCCAAGCATTCCAACAAGGAACGGAATGGTAAACCCGCCTGGGATCAGAATGGAAGCCAGTACAACAGCAGCTGCAAGAGCAACTATTTTCCATGGTTTTATCTTCATCCAAAGAACAAGAACAACTCCAAGCATAGCGGCAAGAACAGACAGGATCGGAGCCTTCATGCCCCAGACTGTATTCTGGAAACTGTCTGTACAGTTACATCCTCCCCATGTTGCAATAACCATTATTGCCACAAGAATGAAGAAGAACACCGCGTTCTTCCATAGGGCTCTGCCGGAATCATCAAGGGTTACCACAGCAGCAGAAGCAATCCTCTTTGCCTCCTCTTTCCTGAAAAAAAGATGCATGAGCAGCCCAATTACAACACTGAAGACCACTGCTCCTACTGCTCTGGCAACTCCAAGCTCCACTCCCAGCACCCTCGCAGTAAGTATGATTGCCAGCACATTTATGGCCGGGCCTGCGTACAGAAATGCAGTGGCAGGTCCAAGACCAGCCCCCATCCTGTATATCCCTGCAAAAAGGGGAAGAACTGTACAGGAACAAACTGCCAGTATTGAACCGGATACAGACGCGACGGTGTATGCTACGATCTTCTTCGCCCCGGCTCCCAGGTATTTCATCACAGAACCCTGGCTTATGAATACACCTATGGCACCTGCAATAAAGAAAGCCGGCAGAAGACAAAGCAGCACGTGCTCCCTTGCATACCATTTCGCCAGTTCAAATGCCTCCAGAATAGCATAGTCAAATCTTTCTTTCCCAATGGGCATGTAGTAAATACCCAGAAAAATACCCACCAGCCATGCAAGGGATCTCCAGTCCTTTTTCCAGTTCATTACACGCTCTCCCGACTGCTGATATATTCCGTTTCCTGTTTAATATTCATCTTTATTGCCTCATCAAAACAACTAAGGAATCCAAGCAGGCAAGGGGTTCTCAGGCTGTAATAAACCTGTTTGCCGCTCTTTCTATACTCAACGATCCCTGCCTTACGAAGAACAGACAGATGCCGTGATATGGTTGAGTAATCCAGATCAAGTGCCTTGTTGAATTCACAAACACAGAGCTCGCCTTCTGCAAGCCTCTCTACCATCCAAAGGCGATAAGGGTTTGCAAGAGCCTTCAAAGTCTCAGTTCTCTTCCTGTAAAAACGCATTTCCTCCGGTTTCATAACATCCTTTCATAAAGCATTTATGCAAACATATGCAAATGTACATATATAAAGCAAGTGCCTTGCACGCAAAGAAGAAATCCCACAGAATACAAAACACAGAAAGGAAAGAATGAACAGAATCAACCTTAATGATCACAGAGACAAGAGGGGTTTTGTAGTAAACCCCTTTGAACACCTTACAGACACGGGAGACATCAGCAACTGTCACGCCTTTTCAATAGAACCGGGATGCACAAGGGGCAACCATACCCATCCTGCAAGGAACGAACAGATCCTGGTGCTTTCAGGAACAATCTCTGTTAAGCAGAAAGAAGGAAACATCACCATGTCAGCAGCTGTTCCTTCAATTCTCACTATTTCCAAAGGCATTAAGCATGTCTTTGAAAACAACACTGATAAAACCGCAGTGGTGATCTGCTGGAGCAGCGAAAGAGAAGAAGATTACACCGGTGAAGACACGATCTACTAAGATCAAAGAAATCCGTAAACCAGCATTGGTTCCTGTTGAAAAAGTTTGCTATGGTCTGGTGAAGTAGAATAGCGAATTGCGAAAGATGGTGCTTCAATGAATCAAAAAGGGATTATAAATTATTGGGTATCCGAAGCGGAAGAGTCTCTTGGCGTTGCAAGACATCTCTTTGAAAAAGAAGACTATTCTTACTCCCTTTTCTTTGGTCATCTGGCCATTGAGAAAGTAATAAAAGCAATACTCGCTCAACGATCAAAACAACAGATTCCGCGCTCTCATAATTTATTGAGATTAGCTCAAGAGGCTGACATTGATATTACCGATGAGCTGAAACACACTCTTATAAGAATTACAACCTTCAACCTGGAATCCAGATACCGACTATAAGAAGGAATTCAGAAGAAAATGCACAGCACAATTCACTTCAAAGGAACTGAAGAGAGTAGAGGAGATTTTCGTATGGCTGAAATCGAAGCTGTAGTTTTAAAGAATGTCCAGCTATTTCTGGACAAGCTTCGCAAGACGGGCTTCCGAATCTCGGAAGCATACATTTTCGGTTCTTATGCCACGGGAAAAGCTGACGAGTGGAGTGACATAGATGTTGCTATAATATCTCCTCAAATTGGTAATGACCGATTTGAAGAACGGATCAGGCTCACTGAACTTGCAGTATTAATTGATGTCAGACTTGAGCCATTGCCATTCAACCCTGATAGTTTCACTAGTGGGGATCCTTTCGTGCAGCAGATAAAAAGCGAAGGAATCGCTGTCGCTTAAAGA
>JAOZLN010000228.1 GCA_029934845.1 Candidatus Sabulitectum sp. | reverse complement strand
TCGAAAGTATTGATCAGCGGGATTAAGTGATTAAAAAAATCTTCAACCTCTTATTTGGACACAACAAACACTTTTTTCAGGATCAGTATTCCCTTGAATGATCCCAACTATATTGTTTCAACCAGCTCTACCGGATGGATGCTTGTTCAGATCCCTCTTGATGATTCTCTGCTGGTAAGCGTTCCATTGATCTCTACAGGAGAACCCACCTGGGAGAAAATCACATATGCCCGTGTATGGGTTGACGGGTTTACTCAACAGGATACTCTTGAATTCTACGACATGGGTCTTGTGGGCAACAGATGGGAGCCCAATAGTATCAGTCTTCCTGAGCAGATAGGTGTTCCAGTTCAACCAGAGGAGAAGTTTACAGTCTCTGTGGTGAACAATCGCCAGAATCAGGATTACATTGACAACCCTCCACCGGATATTGATCCAGGTGAAGACCGTGACGGGGAACCGAAGCTTGAGCAATCCATAAGTCTTGACTGTTCTGAAATGCTTAACGGACATGAGGGGGTTGCAAGGCAGACATTTTATTCGATAGAGAATTATACACGATACAAATCTTTGAGCTTTCCCTTTCATGGTGGTTCTTCCGGAGGGGAATTGTTTTTTCAGATGGGTAGAGACAGCCTGAATTACTACGAAGTTACATGCGACATACAGCAGGGCTGGCAGGTGGTAGAGGTTGATCTTCAGGATCTGGTCGATCTGAAGACCTTGAAGGATCAGACCGGAGAGAATGAACTTAGATCGGGCGATCTTGCAGTTGCAGGTAATCCATCCCTCTCCGAGATCATGATGCTGGGTCTCGGTGTAAGAAACAGGGTTGAGCCTTCACTGACTAATCAGGTATGGGTTGATGACATTACAGTTGTGGGACATTATCTGGAGCCGGGAAGTGCGCACCGGGTGTCTGGCGACATCAAATTCGCAGATATGCTTTCAATTTCAGGTGATTACAGAATGATCGATGATGATTTCCACGGTCTTGGAAAAACCAGTGGAACCGGAACTACGGTAACTCGTTACAGTACTTCCTCTACTATGAACCTGGATAGATTTACCCCTCCTGTGTGGAACTGGTCGCTTCCAGCTACTTATGCATGGAACAGGAATTTCTCGGAACCCAGGTATGCCATTAACAGTGATATAAGGCTGGAAGGCGATGAAACCTGGGCCTACCGCACTGAATCCAACAAGTGGGACACTTCAATTCAGTGGAGAAGAAACGGCAGATCAGACGATTTCCTGGGGCGGTATTTTCTTGATCCAATTCACGTAAGACATGCTCTGGGGAATGGATGGGGAAGAACAAGTGCAACTCGTGATTCTACCACAAATGAGAATGTCTCTTTTACTTATGACCTTAGTCTGGGCAGAATGAGCCTTTTTCGTATGCCTGTTCTAGAGGATATAAGACTTCGCCCCACAAGGTTCGGGTTTGGCGTAAGCTGGAGGCGCGGAAGAAATGTGATGTATGACATTGCTAATGGTGATACTGTTCTTACAAGGGACGATACAGAGCGTGTACTGCTTACAGACGGCAATATTGCCTTTAATCCATGGAAAGGGCTCACAACCAGCTACAGCCTTGCTGTGGGCCGTGATATGTATTACCCCCTGGATGAGCCGTTAACAGGATTAAACATTGGAAGAGAGGTCTCGCGCAATCAGAGTGCAGGTGTGAGTCAGGAGATAAACTTCTGGAATTACCTCAAACCCAGAGCCAGCTGGGATGTAAGATATGGCATGACAAGACTGAGCCCGCATACTTCTACAGGGGCAGATACTTTAAGCAGACCCGATGTTGGCAGTGATGTTACTGCCAGGCTTAATCTTAGGCTTGGGCTTGCTCATACGATCAGATCCATAGCAAGGTTAAGGGATGAAAGGCTTGATGAGGGCGCTTTACCCGGCAGCCCCAGGTGGTTGTTAAGCAAGATGGAGAGATGGGCCGACAGGATAACAGACCCGAATATTGTTTTCAGCAGATCCAGAGGCAGTGATTACAATGATGTTCCGGCCATGCCTTCAACTGCCTATCAGTTCGGATTTGAGCCGGAGATCGACGGGCTGAACTCGTACAACAAGACCACTTCAAATTCAATGCAGATCTCGGGCGGGTACAGGCCAACCAACACAATGTCTGTAAGGCTGGAGTACAATGATTCCGAGAACAAGAGCTTTTATTCAGGCTTCTGGAACAGAACAGATAATACCACATGGCCTTCAGTTACCCTGTCGTGGAGTGGTCTGGAAAGATATCAGCCACTTGCTTTTCTCAGAAGTGGTTCAGTAAGCAGCGGCTACAGACTGGAGACAAGCACATCATCACGAATAGAAAGTGACAGCTTGATCCCGGTAAGTAAAACAGAAACTTCGAGATGGAGCCCTCTGATCAGTTTTACGGGTTCATTTGATAACAAGGTTCAGATAACAGTCTCTGACAATATGTCTACCACCGAAACAAGAAATTACACAGGAACCTCCGCGGTTGTCAGCTCTGGAAACAACTCGGCTCAATTCAAGCTTTCATACAGTTTCAGTGCTCCGGGAGGGCTTGCAATTCCAATTCCTCTTCTAGACAGATTACGATTGTCATTCCGCAGTGACCTGACAACAGCGCTTTCAATCACTAGATCGACCAGTAGAAGCGAGGTGACCGGCGGGCAGACAGGGGAGACCCAGGTTCAGTCGGATAAGACCGAGTGGCGTATTGAACCCTCTGCTTCTTATGATTTTGGAACAGTTACAGCCTCAATGACAGCTATTTACGGTTGGAAGAATGATGCAGTTAATAACCAGTATGATCAGAAGGATGTGGGTCTGAATCTTTCGGTGACAATTAATTTCTGATTCAGCTATTGACATTCGAGCATTATCATTAAAAGATATGCATTCGTGTGCTCATATTTTCTTATTTGAGGCAAGGAAGAGGTTTGAATGAAACTGGGTCAGATGTTGCTGAAAGCCGGGCTTCTTGATCAGGATCAGCTCACAAATGCTCTTGATCACCAGAAAAACGAGGGTGGCAGGCTGGGGTATAATCTTGTAAAGATGAGCCTTATCTCCGAAGAGAGGTTAAATGAGTATCTTGCAAGACAAAACCATATTGAAGCTGTCAACATAAACGAAAGTGACATATCGCAGGATGTGTTGAACCTTGTTTCTGCGAAGCTTGCGTTGCGATATGAAGTTGTTCCTGTGGAGAAGGAAGGCCGAAGGCTTGTTCTTGCCATGGCAGATCCTCAAAATCTTTTCACTATAGATGACTTAAGGTTTTCACTGGGGATGGAGATCGAACCTCATATATGCGCTTCTTCAATGATTCAGCGAGCTCTGCAAAAATACTACGGTGCGTCAGACGCACTGGTTCCTGTCGATGATTCCGAAAAGGAAATTAAAGAAGAAGAAGTCGATGCTTCTGAAGATGAACTTATCGTGGGTGACGAAGCTTTCTTTTCTCTTATTGAAGAAGAAGACGAGGAAGAGGAAGACGAGGATCTTGCAATGGATCTCTCTGATTCCCCTGTTGTTAAACTTGTAAACAGTGTTATTGCCGATGCTGTCAAACGGGGTGCCAGCGATATTCATTTTGAACCATTCGAGAAGTTCATAAGGATCAGATACAGAATCGATGGAGTTCTGCATGAGATAATGAGACCCAGTAGAAAGTACCGACAGGCCATGGTAAGCAGACTTAAGATTCTTGGTGATATGAATATTGCCGAGCACAATATGCCACAGGATGGAAGAACGAAAGTTCGTGTCGGTGACAGATTTGTGGATATGCGACTTTCTACACTGCCAACTCTTTTTGGAGAGAAGGTTGAGGTTCGTCTTCTTGACCGTTCAATGGTTCAGTTGAACCTTGATGTTCTTGGGTTTGAAGAAGAGACTCTTTATCAGTTCAGAAGGGGCATCAAGCGCCCATATGGCATTGTTCTGGTTACAGGTCCTAGTGGCAGTGGCAAAACGACTACTCTTTATTCCGCCCTGACAGAGTTGAATGATGTAGGGGTTAATATTATGACTGCAGAGAATCCCGTAGAGTTCAATCTGAAGGGTATTAATCAGGTTCAGATGAACTCTGACGTTGGCCTTACGTTCGCCAAGGCTCTTCGCGCATATCTTAGACAGGATCCGGATATTATCATGGTTGGAGAGATCAGAGATCAGGAAACAAGTGAAATAGCCATTCGTGCCGCTCTCACCGGTCACCTTGTTCTTTCCACGGCACACACCAATGACGCTCCAAGTACAATTAACAGACTTGTTGATATGGGAACAGAGCCGTACATGCTTAGCACTTCGCTGATAAGTATATGCAGCCAGAGACTTATAAGGAAAGTATGCAACAACTGCAAAACTCCGGTAATGGTTCCGCGAGAAGCTATTATTGAGGCCGGTATAGACCCTGAGCGGTTCAAAGGAATCACTTTTTACGAGGGTACTGGCTGCTCGAAGTGTAACCAGACGGGCTACAAGGGGCGAACTGGCATCTATGAAGTTATGCAGATAGATGATGAGA
>JAOZLN010000227.1 GCA_029934845.1 Candidatus Sabulitectum sp. | reverse complement strand
ACAGGAATCAGTCAGGCACTGTGCGTCTTGTAATTGACGGGTCGGTAACGGATGTAGATAACTTTTTGAAGAATTTACCGGAAGAACTCCCTCCTAAGGCTCGCCTGGAGGGAGTTCTTGTTGTAAGCAGGGTTGCAATTCAAAAAAGAGAAGTTGCACCGGCCTTTGAGATACTTGAAAGTTCCTCTGACGATTCCATGCGAATATCAATTCCAGCGGATCTTGCAATGTGCAAAGATTGTCGGGATGAGGTTTTTAATCCTGACTCCAGGTATTACCGATATCCCTTTACAACATGTACAAATTGCGGACCGCGTTACACAGTGGTTGAATCCATGCCTTACGACCGAGAAAGAACTGCCCTTAAAGAATTTCCTCTTTGCGCTGATTGCCTTTCCGAG
This sequence comes from Candidatus Sabulitectum sp., assembly GCA_029934845.1. Lineage (GTDB taxonomy): Bacteria > Fermentibacterota > Fermentibacteria > Fermentibacterales > JCC-6 > Sabulitectum. The sequence continues at coordinate 4,158 of JAOZLN010000227.1, read as the reverse complement.
TACACAAACCCGCTTAACAGACGGTTTCATGCAGAAAGTATTGCATGTGCCAGGTGCGGGCCAAAGCTCTCATGGGTAGATTCTAAAGGGAATTCTCTTTCTGTTGAAGATCCGTTAATTGCAGCCCGCCATGCAATTTCCCAGGGGAAGATCGTAGCTGTCCGGGGTCTTGGCGGTTTTCTGCTTGCTGCAGATGCAACTGATAAAAATGTACTTGAAAGACTTAGAAAGATCAAGAATCGACCTGCAAAACCTTTTGCTGTCATGGCTCGTGATCTAGATGTTATAAAAGAACATTGTTTTGTGTCAGAAAAAGAGGAAGAGCTGCTCTGTTCATCGGAATCACCAATTGTTGTATTAAGAACTCTGGCAGGCAGTGATCTGCCACTGGACATTCTGGCTCCCGGACTAAGCAATCTTGGCGTAATGCTTCCGACTACTCCGCTTCATGCTCTGCTTGCTGAAAAAACAGGTAATGACCCAACTGATTCTTTTGATTTTCTCTTGATGACCAGTGGCAATCGCAGTGGAGAGCCCATCTGTCTCACAAATCAGGAAGCTTTCCGGCGCCTGGAAGGTATTGCTGACTTTTTTCTGTGGCATAACCGGGGCATAAATCTGCGGAATGATGATTCTCTGGCGGTTGTCAATAATGAATCTGTTCAGTTGTGGAGAAGAGCCAGGGGATACGCTCCCGAAAGTATCAGATTAAAGCAATCTCTTGAGAGAACCGTTCTTGCAATGGGTGCAGAACTGAAGAATACTATCTGTCTCGGTTTTAACGATGAAGCGGTGCTTTCACCCCACATTGGTAACCTTGAAACCCCGGAAGCACTTGATGGTTTGGAACAGGTGGTGAACAACTTCCCTGTATATTTCAGCAAAACACCTGAAGTAATTGCCATAGATCCGCACCCGGACATGCATTCCTCCAGACTTGGAAGAAAGATTGCGCAGAGATTCAGTATTCCTGTAATTGAAATTCAGCACCACTACGCCCATGCCATGTCTGTTATGTGTGAACACGGCCTGGAAGAAGCAATTGCACTTGTTTTTGATGGTACCGGTCTTGGAACAGACGGAACTATCTGGGGCGGAGAATTGTTGCATGTTAACAAAGAAGGCTGGAAACGACTGGGGACTTTAGCACCAGCAGAATTGTTGGGTGGCGATGCTGCTGTTCACCGTCCGGCACGTCAGCTTGTGGCCAGGTTCTGGCAGCAGGGTCTTGAGATTGATGAGAGATGGCGCAATCGGCTTGGGGTAGATGAGTTTGAGCTTGCTATCTGGAAAACGCAGTACGAAAAGAAGTTGAATTCTTTTACCAGCCATGCGGCCGGGAGGGTATTTGATGCGTTTTCCGCAGCGCTGGCCATTAGTCCTGAGCGGGTAAGTTATGAGGGTCAGGCGGCAATATGGCTTGAAAATTCTGCACAGAATTGTGATTCGGTTGATCTTCCGAAATTGACTTTCCGGACCCGCGACGAGAACGGGTTGTTTGTAGTAGATTTGGCACCGATGTTTCTTTCTCTTTACAGGGAATTCCCCGGGAAGGAACAGGCATCGAAGTGGGCATCGGCATTTCATCATGCAATGGTAGATGCTTCCGTGTTCATGATAGAATCAGCCAGACTGAAAACCACAGGTCTTCCGGTTGTGCTTTCCGGAGGGGTTATGATGAACAGGTATTTTTCTTCCAGACTGGTGGGCGAATTGAGAGAAAGAAAGATCGAAGTTTTTACACACAGCCTTGTGCCACCCAACGACGGTGGAATATCGCTGGGACAGGTTTACGCAGTTTGCGCAGTTTATGCAACCAGGAGGGATAAATAATATGTGTCTTGCAGTGCCTATGAAGGTTATTGAGATGAAAGAGGAAGGAGCATGTGTATGCGAGCTGGAGAACATCAGGTACAATGTTGATCTTTCCTTGATTGAGTCAGTGCAACTTGATGATTTTGTAATTGTGCACGCTGGTTTCGCAATAGAGAAGCTTGACCTTGATGAAGCACACCAGCGTCTGGCACTTTTTGCACAGCTTGCAGAAACCTACAGTGATGATGTTAAGATCTGATGAAATACATAGACGGGTTTCGTAATCATCTTGCTGCAAGAGCAATAACAAAAGACATTCATGATCTTGCAGAAGAACTGGGCAGAAATAACCGGGAAGCCAGCATTATGGAGGTGTGCGGAAGCCATACCATGTCAATCGCCCGGTATGGAATAAGGCAGATACTTCCAGAGAATGTTCGTCTGATCAGTGGTCCCGGATGCCCTGTCTGTGTCACCGATGCAGCATACATTGACGGAGCCATCGAGCTTGCCGAGAGAAGCATACATGTTGCTACCTTTGGTGACATGCTTAAGGTGCCTGGAAGCTCCCGAACTCTTGCTGATGCCCGGGGGGCAGGGGGAAAGGTCCATGTGTGTTATTCCCCTCTTGATGCTGTGAAGCTTGCGAAAGAGAACCCGGAAGAGCAGATTGTGTTTCTGGGTATCGGGTTTGAAACCACAGTTCCTCCTGTGATCTCTATCATAAAAAAAGCAATGTCTGAAAAACTGACCAACATATCCATTCTTACAGCGTTCAAGCTTGTTCCACCGGCACTGGAAGCTTTGGCACAAGACAAAGATGTAGCAGTTAACGGTTTCCTTCTTCCAGCCCATGTCTCGGCAATTATCGGGGCAGATGCTTACGAGAACTTTGTTGATAAATACAAGATATCATCGGTTATAGCAGGGTTTGAGCCTCTGGATATTCTCTTCGGAGTAAAGGGCCTGCTGGAACAACTGGCAGGAAACAGGGCTGAACTTGTTAATCAGTATGCAAGGGTGGTAAGAAAGCAGGGGAACAGCATTGCACTGGATCTTATGAACAGGCTTCTTGAACCGGCAGACGCCTCATGGCGGGGAATTGGAACCATTCCGCAGAGCGGACTTGTTCTAAGGAAAGAGTTTTCAGACTTTGATGCTTCGAAAAAATTCAACATCAGCACAGAGGGTGGAAAACCGGACTTGCGATGCAGGTGCGGTGATGTTCTCAAGGGGATAATTTTTCCTGATGAATGCCCATTGTTCAACAAAGAGTGCACACCTCTTTTTCCTGTGGGTCCATGTATGGTGAGTTCTGAAGGCAGTTGCGCTGCTTATTACAAGTATTCGAGGTGAACAGAATTGAATGAATCAAAAAGAATTCTTCTTGGACATGGCGGGGGCGGTAAGCTTTCACGCAACCTTATTGATCGTGAAATAGTAACACGATTTGGTAAAGAAGGCCCTCTGGTGGGGCTGCCGGACGGTGCCAGATTGCAGTTGGGGGAAGAAACACTTGTTTTTTCCACAGACAGTTTTGTGGTCAGCCCGCTTGAGTTTCCAGGGGGAGACATTGGCAGGCTTGCAGTTCATGGAACCGTGAACGATGTATCAGTTTCAGGGGCAGTGCCTCTGTGGTTGTCTCTTGCTTTGATCATTGAAGAGGGGCTTGAATTCACCGTGCTGCAGCGAATTCTGGATTCGGTGAAGGAAGCAGCTGATCAGATAGGTGTACAAGTTGTAACCGGAGACACAAAGGTTGTTGCCAGGGGGCAGTGCGACAGATTGTTTATCAACACGGCAGGAATAGGCAGGAAGATCCCTGACCTGAATACCGGTTTAGATAAAATTAAACAGGGTGATGTTGTGATTACAAGCGGTACCCTGGGAGATCATGGTATGGCCATTATGGCAGCCCGCGAGAACCTGACGCTTAACAATGAACTGCAAAGTGATACCGGGTCAGTTCACAGGCTTGTGGCCGCAGCGGCAAAGTGGGCAGACGGTGTAAAATTCATGCGGGACCCAACCCGTGGAGGCATAGCGGCAGTTCTTGGTGAAATGGTGGAAGATCAGTCTTTCGGAATTGTGCTTAAAGAGGAAAAGATCCCATATAATCCGGATGCCAGGGCAGTTGCTGAAGTTCTTGGAATTGATCTTATGCATGTGGCCTGTGAAGGGCGTATGCTTCTTATCAGTGCTCCAGAGGTTGCCGAAAAAATTATTGCAGCATGGAGAGCTCTTCCAGAGGGAGCAGACGCTGCGATCATTGGTGAAGTTACAGATGACAGGGGACGGGTTATTCTGGAAACACTGATCGGTGGTCGCCGAATGGTTGATATA
>JAOZLN010000226.1 GCA_029934845.1 Candidatus Sabulitectum sp. | reverse complement strand
CATAATACAAAGTGAACTGTCAATTTCATTATAGTAAGGGGTGACCATACAGCCTTTACCCCGTACAGGTCCTCCTGTTCATACACTTGAAAGACGGTCTTTTAATGAATGCAGAGCTTGGATCCATTCTTGAGAACGCTTTTCTTGCAAGAAAGAAAGGGCATGTGGCTGTTGATCTGAACAGAGACATGCTTGTGCCTGGAGAAAGGCGGGATGTTGCAGTTCTATTCCTTGACCTGTCTGGATTTACTGCGTTCTCTGAAACTCTTGATCATGAAACCGTCCACGATATAACAAAAAGCCTTATGGATGAACTGGTCTTTACTGCAGGACAATATTCCGGCTATGTAGACAAGATAGAAGGCGACAGGATAATGGTTCTTTTCGGAGCAATCCGTTCAGCAGAGAACAACAGCAGAAGCTCTATCTTATGCGGCTTTAAAATGCTTGAAGTGGTAGAGATCGCCGGTTCAATACTAAGCAACATTGGCGTTAATCTATCAGCAAGAATAGGTATCAATAACGGTCCTGTAACCGTAGCACCAGATGCAATAGGGCATTTAACGGCCATGGGCAATACGGTGAACATAGCTTCAAGGATGGAAGAAAACGCCGAAGAGAACTCTGTTCTTGTTACAAACAGCGTTTACTCCAACTGTTCAGAAAATTTTAGATGGGACAAGCCTTCAGAGCTCACCGTCAAAGGCATAGCAATTCCAGTACACACCTGGAAACCTGTTTCAGTCAGCTACAAAAGAAATCCGGCTTTCTGTCCGGTTTCTGTCAGAACAGTTTTTGTTGCCAGAGAAAAAGAATATTCCCTTCTTACTCAGGTAAGAAAAATGCAACGGGATAATGCTTCCGGAAAAAATCGAATGGGTGGTGCACGACATTTAATAGTAGAACTCAAGGGTGAAGCTGGAACAGGTAAGACAAGACTGGTCTCCGAATATCTTAAGAACGAGTCTGTAGAGAGCAACGCAATTGTTCTTCGCGGATACTCCGTCCAGGATGCCCAGCCGGCACACTGGCTCTGGTCTACTGTTCTGCAAAACCTTCTTGATCTTCAGACCGAGAACAGTGTTTCATACGATGATTTTGTTGATTCAATCTCCCGATGCTGCCATTCCGGAAACCTTGCAGGGGCATTACCTTTTCTTGGACGGCTTGTTTCAGCACCTGCTGATCATATCGATCTTAAAGAAATGGGAAACAAGGCCATTGCCACCGAAACAAAAATGGCAGTAAGAGATCTTATTGAATCTCTTTCTGAGGATTCACCTGTTGTTGTGATCCTTGAAGACCTTCAGTGGATGGATTCCACAGATGCTGAAGTGCTGGACTTTATTGTAAAGAACTGCTATTCTGTTTCTCCGGTCATCTTCCTGCTTATTCGAAGATCAGACCACAATAATCTTCTCCCTGAAGACATCTGCAAAAGCAGTGCTTATGCCAAGTGCCATAAGATCACCCTGGATGAACTGACTGTGGATGAAACAACAGACTTTACTGAAAAATTCATGCAGAAACTAAGTGGAGCAAATTCCTGTTCTGTATCAAGCAAAGCTATGGAGTTCATAAACAGACACTCCAGTGGAAATCCGTTTTTCCTCCAGGAACTTATTCTTCACCTTGTGGAGTCAGGCGGACTCTCAATTGTCAATGAGACCTGGATTCTTACCCACAGCTCTGTGGAGCTTTCCACGCCGGGAAGTCTTACGGGACTTCTTCAATCAAGGCTTGATCGGCTGCCTGACCTTTTAAGAAAGACATTATTGAATTGCTCAGTGTTTGGTATGGAATTCAGATATGAAACATACAAGAGCGTTGAACTTAAGCTTGGTATAGAGCCCTGTGGAAAGGATGTATTCAATCAGCTTGTAGAACGACAATTCCTGGAAAAAACAGCATCTGATCAAGGTATAAGTTTTGTTTTTCATCATTCATTTATTCAGCGAACTGCCTACAACAGTATTCTTTCGCACAATCTGAGGGTGCTTCACAAAACAGTTGCTGAATCCATGGAAGAAATATTTGGTCACGATACCAAAAGAGTATCAGCAAAACTCGCAGAACACTGGGAGCGTGCGGGAATAGTCTCTTCTGCAGTAGACTGTGGAATAACTGCACAAAAATTCGCTTCACAAAACTATCAGTATGACGCCGTTCTCAAATGGGGAAAAAGAATTGACGGATGGCTGTCTCCCTGTGGGGAAGATACGAAAGAATTGTTGAAGCTTCTCGCTGTGCTTCATAGAAGCAACAAAGCCCTTCTATTTACACACAAATGGAAAGAGCTGGATACACTTCTTAATAGAATGCATCGGATTGCCTCAAGCAATAGCTTTGATGAATGGCTGGCAAGAACAGAGATGGCCATGGGCGAGCATTTCACAGCGATCAGGGATATGGATTCAGCTCTGGATCATCTGCAGAGATCTCTTGTCATATGCAGAGATTTTGGGTATGAAGAAATAGAAAGTGATGTTCTTTGCAGTCTTGGAGTTATTTCTGGAATGCACCGGGAATTCGCCCAGGCGAAAGAGTATTTTGAAAGGGCAAAAGACCTGTTCTCAAACCAGCAGAATCTGAAGGGCAAAGCAAGGGCACTGGGGAATCTTGGAATACTTTACAGAAACACAGGTGAGATCGATCAGGCGATTATTCTTCTTAAGGAAATTCTTGAGATATTCAGACAAATTGGAGATGTAAGAAACGAGGCAGTTACCCTTGGGAACCTGGGAAGCCTTTACCTTGACAGGAAAGAAATAACCACAGGAGAAGATCACTTCAAAAAGGCTATTGAAATATTCCACAGACTGGGTGACAGGATGCCTGAAGGTGTATTTCTGTGCAACCTGGGGAATTCCTTCCGCGAGAAGGGTCTTTTCGACCCTGCAGAAGCAGCATACTCAGAAGCCATGACTATCATAGAGGAGATAGGTGACAAAAGAACCTCTGCATGGATAATGAGCAACCATGCTCTTCAATACATTTTTCAGGACAGACTGGAGGAATCGGGGCAGCTCTTCAGCAGAGCTCTTTCTATCTTTACGGAAATAGGCGATGAAGAGAACATGGCTGTTGCCATTTCCGGTTCAGGATACATTAAATATCTCTCCGGAAAAAAAGAACTAAGCCTTGAAGCATACCTGAAAGCAAACGAAATAATCTCCCGAATGAAACTGCGTCCTACGGATTTCTCGGAAACCTTTATAAAACTTCGAAGAGGTCTGCTGGATGACCAGTTCTCAGAAGCATCTCTTCCCTGGCCGGAACACTGGGAAGAATCTGATAAATAGTATCAGCTCTCACACCAGAAAATGTAAACGGTATTTATGCCCTCTTCCCTGTTGACACCAACAGTCATCCGTCGGCCTCCCCCCACAGATACACTTCCTCCTTCAAACACCTTTTCATCAACATCCCACCACTTGGGCATGCTTTCGTTTGTATAGAACGAAACCGGGCCTCTGAGGGAATCCACAGATACAAATTCAGAGTCGAAGATTCTTTCAATGGCCTCTTCTTCAGTGTAAAAGCAGAACCATGCTACAGCATCAATTCCCGTGGCATCTATTCTGAGACCAATTGGCTCATATGCAAGCTGATCACTCAGGTGCATTGCCGATTGACAAAAAGCAAGTTGTTCTTCAGTTGGTTCCTCGGTCTCAATGTTGTTTCCAAAATCAAGACATCCGGTAAACACAAAAAGAAAAGTAATTAAGAAAAAAGCGATTCTCTTCATTTTCTAAATAACACCTTCCCTGGATGAATCCAGCCAGCCTGCGTCAGATTGGATATCGGTTTTGAAAATTACCAGATCTGCGTTCCATGCACCATCTGTAAAGAAAATTACCTTATCGGCGTCGCTGCGGATATCACTGTAAGCCCATATCTGAGGCTTAGTAGCTTCCCACTGGCTGGTTGTTTCATAAACAGCGAGATGAGCTTCTCCCCTGATGTCTGCAACAAAAACTTTCAGATCAGCATCTGATTCTATATCGGTAATGAAAAGCCTGGGCATATTTACTCCTTAAAAAAGAATACTGAAATCAGTGTAAAAGATACGTTTCTGCCAAGTTATTTGAAAGACCAATTTAAATACCATTTTCCAATTCATCGCAATCCTCTGACCCAGGGCCTGGCCTGCTTCAAGATCAACTCTCCATCAGCAGTGATCTTGAATTCAACCTCCATTGCGAAATACAGATCGTCACTGCTGATTCCATAAACCATACTGTAATGCGTATGTATTCTTTCAAGATAGTCTGACAGCTGTTCGATCTGTTCTTCATCGAGAACTCTGTTATTGCCGGGAACCCTGTTTGAAAAAGCGATATACTGAACCTCTCTAATAGGATTGCCTGTGATATTCTGCTCAGTTACAATGAACTCCTCTGGAATCGATTCCAGATCGGGATTTGTTACCATATCCTCTCCAGCTTGAACATTAACATAGTATCCTGGAATGAAAGGGTTGAAGATGTTCCCTGTAACTGCAACACCATTGGCTATTTCATCTCTGTAACTGGGATGAACAAGAACACCCATTGCAACAGAAGA
>JAOZLN010000030.1:5077-14103 GCA_029934845.1 Candidatus Sabulitectum sp. | reverse complement strand
ACTGTCCAGAATTGGAAGAAGCCTTCCTATCTCATTAAGTTTTCGAGGGATGTCAGAAACTATCAGAGAGTTTGTTCTGGTATCGATAGAGATCTGACCTCTCTCGGAAAGAACCGATTGAGTTGCATTCTGGATGTCTTCTGCCTGAGCATATCTGATAACATAAACTTCTGTAAGCAGATCCTGAAGATTCTCTCTCTCTGCTTCACTTACTGCCATCTGATTGATCTCAGTGTAGAATGCATCACGCTTCATGATACGAATGGTGTTACGTCCCGACATTGTGGCCATAAGGTCCTGTGAATCAAGAATAGCCTGAAGTGCATCACGCCATCCCAGATTACGCAGCCTGGCAGTAACAGTACCCTGATATGTTTCAGGAATAACGATGTTCATGCCGCTTACATCAGCAATTGAACGCATAACCGTTCTGATCTCGGCATCAACCACATCAATTGTGATTCTTCTGCCGCCTGTTCCAGTCCACTCTACCGGAAAACCGTCATCAACAAAACGGTTGGGCTCGGAAACCTGAATTCCCTGTGTCACCACAGCAGAACCACCGTTATAAGTTGAAAGGTTCAGACCCTCCGGATTGGATAAGGCAGGAACACTGCCTCCAGTAACCACCTGAGGAACTTCCTGTGAAGAAGCAGACCAGGATGTGAATGGTGTTCCCGATGGGTCGGTACTAAGCATAAGAACCAGTCTGTTACTCTCTTGAAGAGAGGTACTGTAGTTCATTAGCTCACCGTTCACATCAACAATAATTCTTACAATTCCATCTGGAGGTGCTTTGTACTGGCTTGTACGCACAGCATTCACACCACCTCTGCTTACAGCAAAATCCGTTGCCGGAAGCGCATGAAGCGCATCCCCAAGATCGATAACAACCCGCATTGGATCAGTAAGCAAAAACTTCTCGTAACTAATGGGACCATCGGTAACAATGGTCACCTGGGTACGGTCGCCGCTAGGCACAACCGAGATATCCGTTACCCGGTAAGCCATAACCGGCACAGCCAGTACCAGCAGGATCAAAGCGATCATACGCATTACAGACCACCTTCTTCATGGAGTCGCATAGAGAATATCGTTGGTATCGATGTGGTACCTCCGAGAGCATCCTCTGAGCCGACAGTAACTTCTTGAACTACTATTACTTCATTACCTGTTATCTCTGCAATATGAGTGTTGTTGCGAAGCATGGTGCCCTCTTTAAGCACATAGGCCACTCCGTTCGCATCCTCAACCATTGCCTGATCTCCACCTGTTGGATCAAGGGTGATACCAACAAGATGAAGTTCCTCTATCGTAAGGTCTGCAAGAGGTCTTCTAAGATCTCTGCTTGTAAGTGGAAATTCACTGAAAGGATCAGGTCTGCTTGACACTGATTCGTATATTCTAAAAACTCCTCCGAAAGACATGTCAGTAGTGCCTATCCCGGAACCTCCGCCTGAACCTGTGCCAGTTTGCCCTGCCATTCTGAACCTTATCATCTGAATATCCGCTTCGGGCAACCTGGTTTCTACAGAGCCCATCTCGGCCCATACGCTGATACCTCCGGAAGAGATGGCCCAGATAGTGCCATCCTCCAGTCGACAGGTTTTTTCCGGCATCTGCGGAAGGCCCGCAGTAAGAGGTTCTTCACCCTCAAAGGTGGATATTCCCATATCTGTATAAAGTTGATCGTAGCCGGTTATCGTACCGCTGTACAATGGTTCCCAGCTGTCATCTTCATTCAGACAAAAGACAGACGACCCGTTCTGGGCAAAAAGCTGCCCTTCAGCCATCTGAACACAAACAGCGCCGTCTGGCAGATTTACATCTGCAAGAAGGCTTTCCGTAACATCGAACGTGCTGACAGTTCCATCGGAGTTTACCCAGGCAAGAACATCACGGTCGCTGCAGAAGCTTCCAACTGCAGTCTTTCCAGATGACTCAACTATCTGTACCAGTTCAACGGCCGAGCCGTCTGTAACTGCAACCGAGCCATCATTGAAAAGAACAGCTACTTCATCTTCTAAATGACACAAGCCCTCGGGTACTGCTCCTTCAGGAAAGATCATTTCTGTTACAATGTCTCCCTTAAAAATGAGCAGGCTAACACTGGAAAGAACAGCCGCGCCGTTCTCTGAAGCCGAAATGGCAAAAGCGCTGCCGGCTTCTGTCAATGGCTGATCAGTTTCCACTGCTGACCATTCGCCAAGTGTGGAATTCCATCGCATAACAATGCCCTGCTCCGCAAGTATCCAGATGTTATCTTTATTGGCATCCATTGCCACCGCTTGTGACGGAAGCAAAACATCCAGCCATCCTGTGACAGGCTGCTGTTCTGCTATCTCAAGATATGTTTCACCTGAATCAACTGAACTCTGCTCAATCTGTTCCTTCCCGCACCCGCCTGCAAGCAGGAAGATAGAAACGGTCAGTGCAACTGATTTGAACACTTTTAGATCTCTGTGCATTTTTTGTTCCTCCTTCCTGGTTACGGCTGAATGTAAGCCGAGAAAGTAAATGTGGTTTCTATGTTGTCAAACTTTCCTTCGGCAGCCTTTAGCTGATGAACCTGCAAATTCGTTACAGAACTCATCATTGGCTGCTGCGTCAACTGATCAAAGAACACCCCAAGCCGGTGAAACCGCCCTGTCAGTGTTATCTGCCAGTCATAAACCTGGTACTCGCTGTCTGCAATTGGCTGCATTGGAACAAGAGATACTATCTGAAGACCGCTTCTGGCAGAGTAATCAGTCAGCATATCAAAGATCTCCTCCTGGCTGTACTGCCTTGGAAGAAACCTGTCCAGTTCCTCGAGTTCCTGGTTGTACATCTCGATTCTCTGTCCGATCATGGCCAGATCATCTGTTGTCTGCCCCTGAAGCTGCCTTAGCTCCAGTTCTTTCATCTCCAGGGTCTGTTCCCTGTCTGCTATCTCCTGCGTCACTGAAGAAGCAAAGAAGTTGAAGTAACTGAAAACGAGAGCTCCCAGAAGGATGATCCCTATGATGAATCTAAGAATGCGAGGATCTCTAATATCAAATGCCAATGTCTTCCCCCCTTTCAGCTTCCGGATCGGCCGATAAAACGATTATCATTATTGCGTACCTCCGGATCCCTCTCCGAATAACGTCAGATCAATTGGCCAGACCCGAAGAGTATCTCCCGGGGCAACAACAAAGCCTGGATCAAGCTCTTTGTAAACGTACGAACCTGACCCGTAATAGGCGGTCAAACCTACATTTTCTGTGCTTGGCATGGAATAGCCCGTACCTGCCTCTTCATCGGGAAGACTGGGGTAGAACTGAATTTCCATAAAGAAAACCCCTGAAATATTCGTGTAAACAATCTGAGACCTGACTGCTGAACTGTCTGGTGACACTATCAGCTCCACAGCAATTCCCTCTGCAGGGATCGTCATGGCTGCATCTGTGTAGATGGTACCTGTTAAATAAGTCATCGTCTGGTCAGATCCGAATGGGTCACACCCCACAATTGCCACAAGAGCACTCATAGCAACCAGTGCCAGGATCGTCTTTTTCATGATACCTCCTATCAGATTCCGGCGTAGTCGCCAACAAGTGGCTCTAGCGACATCTGGTTTACGCCTATGTCAGTACTGAACTGGTACCTGCTTTCGCCACCACCGGCATCAAGCACAGGTGCCACATTGTAATTTTGCCCAAAGTCTTCCAAAAGGAACAGAGGAGTAACACCATCCGGCATTGTTTCCTCGAGTCTTGTCTGAAATGCGACAATGTCTCCCCAGTTTCTTGCTATTCCCGAGATGTGAAGATTCTCGCCGGTAAGAGACAATTCTGTCAGATAGATAGTCTTGCCTGCTTCCTCAGCAAACTCTGCCTGTTCCGGATACAGCGCACGAACAAGGTACTCAAGCACATAAACTGTGCTTTTCTGCCGAAGCGACAAAGCATTAACAGAGGTTCTTCTTGTGTTAAGCTGAGCTTCGATGGCATCAAGCTCCTGTTGCCTTGAAACCTGCTGTTGCATGCTGGATATCTCGCTGTTCTTCTGAGTAATTTCTTCATCCAGTAGATCTTTTGTTTTGGTAAGACCAGAGTAGTGGATGAACAAAACAATAACCCCCACCACAATAAGCCCGAGAGGTGCCCAGCTTAGAATTCCCAGAAGAGGGGATGAACCAGCACTGGATTTCCTTGTTTTTCTGGCTTTCTCTTCAACCGGCAGGATGTCAATATCCAGACTTCCCGGCTCCAGCGGCTTCAGAGCAAGGCCTACTGCTACTGCAATAACTGCCTGAAGTGAATGCCTGGCTGCCTCGTCTGTAAGAATCTCACCTTCCACCTGAATGTCGCCCAGAACATCAAACGCCTCTACTGGAAGGCCGTGGTGGTCACTGAGGGTCTCTGCCAGACCAGCCATAAGTGAACAACCTCCGCTAAGAAGCATCTTATCTATTCTGCTGCTTTCACCGGATGCCTGGAAACTTATGAAAGATCGCCTTACGCTTGTGGACAATTCTTCCAGCACACTGCTTACTGCGTTCTTAACATCGTCTGCGGAAACACCCTCTGGGATGTTGCCCTTAAGAATTGCCTCGGCAGTAGAATAGTCTACCCCGAGTGAACGAAGAATCGCTTCTATGAACCGTCCTCCACCCATGGCAATGTCTCTGTTAAAACTGGGAACACCGCCCTTGGTAATAACCAGGTTGGTGTTATCCGACCCAACATTCAAGATCGTTACGCATTCATCATCCGAGGGATGATATGAATTCTCATATGCCCTCAGCAAAGCAAATTGCTCAAGATCCACCGAAGAAGATCGTACACCTGCACCCTGAACAACACTTCGGTGAAGGTTGATATTCTCTTTCTTCGCCGCCACCAGCAGAACTTCCATCTGCCCGGGCGATGATTCCTCGTTCAGAATTTTAAAGTCAATACTGACCTCGTCCACCCTGAATGGAATATGCTGTTCCGCCTCCCAGTGAATTGCCTGACGAGCCTGAGCCTCTGTCATTTTTTCCATTGGGATCCTGCGAACAATAACGCTTCTTCCAGATACCGCCGAGTTAACCGTCTTCGTCTTGATGCCCGATTTAGTCAGTGCATCTTTGATAGACTCCACCAGGTGATCTCTATTGATCACCTCGCCGTCGACAACTGTGTCGGGAGGCAATTCGACAATAGCGTATTTGCTGAGCTTGAGTCCCTTTCCGGAACGAAGAAGCTCAACCACTTTTACCGAATGACTACCAATATCCAGGCCAACAGACGACTTTCCTGACCCGCCAAAGATCAGCATGTCTCCCCTCCCTGCAATCGACTCCGATGTTTCATCCAATCACCTCCGGAATCCGCTAATCCCAAATAAAACCGGGACTTGTTACCTCACTGTGCTATTACCCTAGCACCATAGGCCTCCAGCGTCAATACCCCAAATTCATAACTGATGAATTTCATATTTCTATTGACACGGGTTTAGAAAAATGTATCTTTGGAACACAGGAGGTGTCATACATGATCAACAAGGGAAGAAACGGTGGCCTGGTAAGCAGCATAACGGATATCGAAGAACAGTCTGTAGCTTCAGTTCGACTGACTGTTCCAGTAAGACCTGACCAGGAAGAAGTTCTAACTCGTATTGTAAGAACGATTTCAACCAACAGATCGAAGAACAACAGACAGCAGAGGATTACAAAGGCCTCCATAATAAGAGCATACATTGATACCATGGCCGCAATAGCCATAGATTATGAAGAGATCCCCAACGAGAAAGAATTAGCAAGAAGACTTATCGATTTGATAACAGGATAGTTGCTAAAGCACAGTACCATCCGGTACTGTTACCCCCTTGGGAACCACAATAATTCCATCTCTTATGTAAATACCGTCACCATCAAAGAAATCCAATCCCGCCTCGTTAACCAGCTGGACCTCATTGCCTAATCTCACATTCTTATCAAGTATTGTGTTTCTTATAGTACAATTTCTACCAATACCCAGAGCAGGATGAGTGGCGGTGACTGCACCGGAATCTCTGAAATGCCCTCGCCAGAAGTCAGTTCCCATGTTTATGCTGTTGGTTATTGTTGTACCTGTTCCAATGTAACTTCTAAGACCAATAATAGAATTTTCTATTCTGGCTCCTGATATATCAGATGCTCCGCAGACAATTGTATTCTTCAGCGAGGTGTTGTTTATCCTGGCGCCGGGAAGTGCCCGGGCCCTGGTGTAAAGTGGTGTAAAATTAGAGTACATATCAAATTCAGGAGAAGGCATTGCCAGGTCTATATTTGCCTTGAAAAAGCTGCTGATGGTTCCAATGTCTGACCAGTATCCGTTAAACAGGTGGGAAGTTACTTTATAACGATCGATAGCATCGGGTATTATCTCTTTCCCAAAATCAGTTTTGTCACTGTCTTCATCAATGAGTATCCGGCGGAGAACATCAGGCTTGAAAAGATAGATACCCATGCTTCCAAGATAGGGTCTTTCCTCAGTTACTCCCTGCTGATCGCTTTCAAGACCGGACAGCCGCTCCATAGATGGTTTCTCTACGAATCCATTGATAACACCATCGGTTGCTACCTGTACAATTCCCATGCCAAGGGCTTCTTCTTCAGTGACAGATTTGGTAGCAATACTGATATCAGCCCCCGAGGATTGAAATTCTTTTACAAACTGTGAGAAATCCATCCTGTAGAGCTGGTCACCAGAAAGAATAAGAACCATTTCAGGATGCTGAGAAAGAATATGAACAAGCCCCTGCCTTACAGCATCAGCAGTGCCTTGAAACCAGCTGGTGTTCTCGGGTGTCTGCTCTGCTGCAAGAATTGAAACAAAACCGTCGGAAAATCTGTCAAATCTGTAAGTCTGACCCACATGTCTGTTAAGGCTCTCGCTGTTGTACTGAGTCAGAACCAGGATCTTCTTTATACCGTTGTTAACACAGTTGGATACAGGAATATCAATCAACCTGTATTTACCGCCTATGGGTACAGCAGGCTTGCTTCGGTGAAGAGTTAAAGGGAAAAGCCTTGTTCCCCTGCCGCCACCAAGAATAACAGAAACTATATCCACAATACCCTCCCCCTGCTTACTGACCCGATTAACAGCACCCATTCTTAATGTACGCAAGTATTTAATGCATCATTGCAATTAGTAACAATTTTTTTCGCAGAGTCAATACCTCAAATTTCTCTAAATTGTATAAACTTGAACTTTCTTAGTATATACCTTGACTTTATTAATTTTCTGTTATATTCCTTTTAGAGAAATGGAGGTTCTATATGAATATTAGTGACGTCAGATGTCCCTCTTGCAGAAGGTCAATGATTCCGGTTAAGCTCCACTGCAAAACTTGTGACCTTTCAGTGGAAGGGCATTTTGAAACAGATTCGCTTCTGGGGCTAAGCAGCGAGGACCAGGCTCTTGCAATTGCGTTCATCAGAAGTTTTGGTTCCATTAAGAAACTTCAGGATGCACTTGGAGTCAGTTACCCCACAGCCAGGTCACGACTGGAAAAACTTGTGGAGAAACTTAACAGCGGGATGCAGATGAACCCCCCACAGTCAAGTACGATCAAACGACTGGAAAATGGGGAGATCACGGTCTCGGAAGCATTGGAGGTGCTTTAGCATGCCTGCATTCTTCCTGTTGATCCGAATTCAGAAAGCAATGATCCCACTGCCCTGGTTTATCTTCTGGCTGCTGATGCTTCCTCTGGTTCCAGTTGCCTTGATCGTAAGCCCTTTTTTCAGAAAGAAAAACTACGGAAACATCCTTAAGAACGCTCATCTTGCCTGGTGGGCAACTGTATGCCTGCACGGATTGAAAGTTGATGTAAACAGCAACAATGGCGACAGAGTTTATCTGTCATTTGTGTAAAGGAGATTGAAATGAGTGATTCAAGAATGAAGATCCTGGAAATGTTGTCTGAAGGAAAGATAACTGCAGACGAAGCTTCTTCTCTTCTGGAAAAGGTTTCAGCCACAGAAAATACAGCAACAGAGTCAGAAGAAAAAAACGAATCTGTTCACACTTCACCCAGGTACCTGCGCTTGGTGGTAGACAGCTCCGACGGAGATAAGGTTAATATTAAAGTTCCCATGAGCCTTATTAAAACTGGGATTAAGCTCTCAGCTCTTATGCCCACCGATGCTGCAGATGCCATTAAAGACCAGGGAATTGACCTTGCCATGCTGAAAGACCTCCCTGCAGATGAGCTTATTCAGGCCCTGAGAGAACTAGAAGTGAACGTAGACAGCGCAGACGGGGATACTGTAAGAATATTTACAGAGTAGGATTGGATTGATCAAGTTAGTTTTGTAGATTACCCCCCTGTAACACTGGAAACTTCAATCAGGGGGTTGTGAAAATGAAAATTGCACTTGCCGGTCAACCAGGTTGTGGAAGATCTACTTTGTATAAAGCACTGGCAGGCTCTTCCAGTGCAGATACATCAAAACCGTTGACAGTACATGTTCCAGACGAGCGCATCGACTTTCTTACTGAACACTGGGATCCGAAAAGCATTGTAAATGCCACTGTCACTTTTTTTGATGTACCTTCCCCTGCATTCAGTCCTCGAAATATGGGAAGAATTAAGGAATCCACAGCAGTTGCGTACATCCTGGACAACTACGCCCTGGGCAACATGGAGGAGACCTTCCTGCAGAATGAATCTGAGCTTATGATCTCTGACTTGGCCATCATGGAAAAACGCGTAGCCCGTCTGACAAAAGAGAGCAAGGCAAAGCAATCGGAAGCTCAACTTCTTCTGCGCTGCATGGAATCCATTGAAAATGAGGTTCCTCTTAGACTCATGGATCTCACCGGGCAGGAACTCGATATTCTCTCGCCATTCTCTCTGGCATCACTGAAACCTCTTCTTGCCATATCCAACAGAACCGGTGAGGGTGTCTGCAATGAGACAGCTATTGCAGAGCTGACAAAAAAACATGGCGGAGCTTTCCTTGGAATTGACGGGGGATTTGAGCTTGAGCTCTGTGATTTTCCTGAAGAAGAGCGCGGTGAATTCCT
>JAOZLN010000030.1:532-5067 GCA_029934845.1 Candidatus Sabulitectum sp. | reverse complement strand
CGGAATCAATGGGATTCACTTCATCAGGCAAAGAAAGAGTTCTTTCTGAAGCATATTCGCTTCTTGATCTGATCAGTTTTCTGACCATGGGCAAAGACGAAGTAAGAGCCTGGCCTATCAAAAGAGGCAGCTCTGCTCTGGAAGCCGCTGGAACGATCCATTCCGACCTGGCCAGAGGGTTTATCCGGGCACAGGTTATCCCTTACGATCTTTTCCATGAGATCCCAAGCGAGGTTGAACTGCGGAAGACAGGGTCAATTGGACTACAGGGTAAAGAATATGTGGTGCAGGATGGGGACATCCTGGAGATCAAGTTTTCTGTTTAGCCCTCATCCGGCAGATAACAGATCCCACTTCTGCTGAACCGATAAAGATCACACACAGCCAGTAGAGCCAGATAAGTGTAGCCATGATACTGATGAACGAACCGTATACGATTCCCCAGTCGGGAGCGCTTACGGCACGCATATATATTTCCGTTCCAAGTGTGGTTATAGCCATTGCCAGTAAGGCCATCATGGCAGACATCTTCTTAGGCATAGCTTTGTTGGGGGCAGCCCAGTAAAGCAGAAAGAAAACAAGAAATGTGAATGTCAAACTAAGTATGCGGGCCAGAAAACCACTTAACGCAGGGCCAATCGTTGGCATTGAGGTTAGAAAACTGCCTATTTGAGATCCGGCAGCAAACTTGGCGGCAATTGTAAAAACTGCGGCAAAAAGGAAACAGAGAGCCACCAGTATTGCCAGAAGAAAATCGTAGAGTTTTCCCCAGACGATATGCCGCCCAGGTGCTTCAAACACCTTATCCAGGGCAGTCCGGATTGTTCCAAACAGTCTGCTGACCATCCATAGAAGAGTAATAAATCCAATGATGCTGATGGTGGAGCCACCGCCCAGAACAGCTTTCTCCAGATCGGTAAGAATAGCTTCCGGAACAAAAGGATTCAAACCGGTAAGCCAGTTAACAAATTCTTCCCTGAAAGATAGATCACCCATTACAACAAGAGCACTGAATTGAAAGATAAGTACAGTGAGTGGAATCAGGGTAACAAGTACATTGAACGATATAGCGGCAGCACCAAAGTAAACATTATCTCTGCCCCATGCCAGGTAGAATCTATGGGCAAAACTACCTGCAATCCTTAACCCATTTTTAACTGCAGAAAGAATCTTATTCCACAGTAACACTCTTAGCAAGGTTCCTGGGCTTATCGACATCACATCCCCTTGAAACAGCCACATAGTAAGATAGTAACTGAAGCGGGATCACTGAAAGAAGCGGTACCAGAATATCTGTTACCGGGGGTATTTCAAGAACCCAGTCAGCCACTGTTCTTATCTCATTGTCACCTTCTGTAGCAATGGCAAGAACCCTTCCTCTGCGAGCCTTAACCTCGTGAATATTAGACATTACCTTCTCGTACGCAGCGTCCTTCACAGCAATCACAGTCACTGGCATCATATCGTCTATCAATGCAATTGGTCCATGCTTCATCTCTGCCGCAGGATATCCCTCGGCGTGAATGTAGCTTATCTCTTTTAATTTCAAAGCACCTTCAAGTGCCACCGGGTAGTTAACACCCCTGCCCAGATAAAGGAAGTTGCTTGCATATGTAAACTGCCTGGCGATCTCCATGATAGAGTCACAACCCCCAAGAATGGTCTCCACTTTCTCCGGGATCTCCATGATGGCACGGCAAAGCTCAATTCCATCTTCCCGTGTCAGGTTTCCCTTTGCCCTGCCAAAGGCAAGAGCGATCAACGAAAGGATCATGGTCTGTCCGGTAAAGGCCTTGGTTGAAGCCACTCCTATCTCGGGACCTGCATGAATATAAACACCACTGTCGGTCTCTCTGGCGATTGTTGAGCCAACCACATTAACAATTCCCAGCGTTCTTATCCCACGCTTCTTTGCCAGGCGAAGAGCTGCCAGTGTATCAGCAGTTTCACCACTCTGGCTGATAACGAACATCACTGTTCCATCCTCAAGAACAGGATCCCTGTATCTGAACTCACTGGCATACTCTACATCAACGGGAATCCGGGCAAGCTTTTCTATTACGTACTTGCCGATAAGCCCAGAGTGCCAGGATGTTCCACAGGCTGTAATTACTATTCTTTTTACGCCACGCATATCACTCTCGGACATCCCAAGACCGCCAAGCCTGGAAGTTCCGTTTACCAGGTCAATTCTGCCCCTGAAAGCATTCCGAAGAGATTCCGGTTGTGAATTGATCTCCTTAAGCATGTAATGGGAAAATCCGTCCTTCTCAATCTCTGCAAGATCCCAGTCCACATGCTGAATCCGATCTCTGGTCATCCTGGGGTCTGACGAGTTTGAAGAAATCCCACCGGAGGTTATCTCTACGATCTCACCCTCTTCAAGGTAGATCACATTCCTTGTGTGAGCCACTATTGCAGCCACGTCACTTGCTACTATGTTCTCGCCGTCACCTATTCCTACAACCAGCGGACTACCGTACCGGGCTGCCACAAGAGTTGAAGGCTGATCGGCACTTAGCACGGCAATACCATAAGTGCCTCTGACCTGAACCAGAGCATCTTTTACTGCATCGAAAAGATTCTTGCCTTTGCCGGCTTCACTGCCCACAAGCTTTGCAAGCACTTCCGTATCGGTTTCAGATTCAAAGGAAATACCCTGAGCCACAAGTTTTTTTCTAAGAGATTTGTAATTCTCAATAATACCATTGTGAACCAGTGATATTCTTCCGGAAAAATCGCTGTGGGGATGAGCATTAACTGTTGTGGGTTCTCCGTGAGTAGCCCACCTTGTATGTGCAATTCCAGTAGTGGCATTTATTGCATCACCGGGATTCATTTCTTCTAGCTCTTTCACTCTGCCGATACACTTGCGAACCACCAGGGAATCATCCATCTGCAAAGAATAGCCTGCAGAGTCATATCCTCGGTACTCCAGCCTCTTTAGCCCGCTCAGAAGAACATCCAGAGCCCTGCCATTCCCTACATATCCAACTATTCCACACATGTAAGTACCTTTCTGAACAGAGCGTAGTCACTGTTCAGTTTTTCCTGATCAGTGTTCTCTGCAATGAATCTAACAACTGGTTCAGTGCCTGAAGGTCTTATGTGAACCCATCCACCGCCCCTTCGCCACCAGAGACCATCGGTGATATCATCAGGCTGCCCCAGCTGTTCTTTCAGAAGCTTAGCCATACGGGAAAAATTCCCGGTAAAGTCTGCCTTCTTTTTCATGTTTATATACGCGGGAAAACCGTCTGCCCATTCCGAGATGCTAATTCCCTGGTGCTCTCTCAGATAGGAAATCGCATAAGCCATGCCTACAGCACTGTCTCGACCAAGGTGACAATCTCTGTGGATAACTCCACCGTTTCCCTCTCCTCCGATATCAGCCCCTCTTTTTTCCATTTCCTCTATAACATTAACTTCGCCCACAGGGCTTCTGTACACAACACATCCGTGCTTTTTTGCTGCATCTTCAGCAAGGCGGGAAGTTGAAAGATTAACCACAGCAGCCCCAGGGTTATGCGCAAGTACATGATCCAGAGCCAGGGCAATGGTATATTCCTCGCCTATCAATCTTCCCCTGTCATCCACCAAAGCAAGCCTGTCTCCATCCGGATCAAAACCAAAGCCAATATCCGCCCCTCTTTTCACAACTTCTTTCGCCAGAACAGAAAGGCTTTCTCTGTTGGGCTCTGCCACTCTGGGAAAATCACCTTCCGGCGTCATTTCAGGGAAGATCATCTCCCATTCAACATTAAGTGCATCCATCATTGCCGGTGCAAGAAGTGCTGCTGTGGCACCGGTAACATCCAGAACGACTTTTATTTTTCTTCCTGTTTTCTGCACAAGAGGCAATTCCGCAACAAGATCAACATGTCTGGAAGTACTCCCGTCCCGGATTTCCGTCTGTGTACAACTGCGATAATCAACCCATTTTCTATCTGAAGCAAGAAGCTCTGTGAGTTTCGTTCTGGCCTCTGCCCGAAGAAAAACACCATCTTTGCCAATAAGCTTTAATGCATTCCAGTTGCCTGGGTTATGGCTGCTTGTTACGGCAATACCACCACATACACCATCATTCATGGCTTCAAGCTGAACGGTGGGTGTTGTTACAATACCCAGAAGAATCGGAGTGCACCCTACACCAAGCAGACCGGCACAAACAGCAGCTTCTACAGCTGGGCCGCTTTTCCTGGTGTCTCTGCCCACAACAACAGTACCTGGCCCTACCAGTTCCCCAAATGCAGCAGCAAAACTGCAGGCATCCTGCACGGTGAAGCTCTCACCAAATATGCCCCGTATACCGGAACCGCTGATTATGGGCTTCTTCATAAAAATCTCCCCTTTCGGGATCGGAGCCGCTGGAGCCGACGATCGGAGTCGAACCGATGACCTGCGCATTACGAGTGCGCTGCTCTACCAACTGAGCCACGTCGGCTCCGAGAAGTTCACAATTCTATTTTTACATTTCCTCGTCGTCAACAGCAAAGATCTGGACATTCAGAGAGAAAATGTACTGGGAATAACCT
>JAOZLN010000030.1:0-522 GCA_029934845.1 Candidatus Sabulitectum sp. | reverse complement strand
CGTCGGCTCCGCAAAAATCATAACATATATTTTCAGTTACCTTCCCGGTCAACACCAGCCAACTGCACGTTAAGCGAGAATGTGTACTGGGAATACCCCAGGTCAGTCTCTGCTGATGGATAAACAACAGTTTCAACACCATCTTTATCTACCCGGTCACTTTTCATATCCATCCAGCCGTGTCTGTATTCAAATCTCGCGTAGAGTGGCCCCAGCAAAACAAGATCAGTTCCAGCAGAAGCAGCAAATCCAATACTGGATCCGTCAGCTTCAACAAAACTTCCAAAATCATCGGTTCCTGAATAGCTTCCAGTTACTCCCACAATTCCAGGACCGCCAAACACACTGAAACCATCCATAACTGAAAACTGCCCGCACGGAAAGGCCCAGAAAAGGAATGAAGATATTTCTCCATCCCATCCCGAGGATGCTGTTTTGCTGAAATACTCTCCGCCAAGATGGATCACTAAAGGCCCCGGAGCGTCCAGAGAGGCAACCAGCCCGTATGAAAGACCCGGTGTT
>JAOZLN010000225.1 GCA_029934845.1 Candidatus Sabulitectum sp. | reverse complement strand
TGGCCCCCGCTATAACTTCCATACCTACTTTTTCGTTTGGTGCCCACTGGGCATCAATCTCCGGATACTCGTCTCCTATTGTCTCCATAATTTCTGTGGAGGGAGTTCCCGGATAAGAGCTTGAGAAATGTACCCCGCTTTCCCATGCTCCCCTTGCAATAGCCTCATTCCCAGACAAAAACAGTTTCCCGGAATTTACTTCATTGAGCTTTTTCCTCATAGCCTACCCTTCTTCCTGTTTACTGTGTGCTACTATATGTATTGCTTCTCTTTTTCAATCTTATCCATTACTCTTAAAACACCCCTGGTCAGAGCTTCAAGTTCTGCCTCTCCGGGAAAAACAAGGATCTGACCAAGATATGAAAGATGTTCCGCAAGAAGATCTGTTATCCAGGGGTTATATGCTATGCCCCCGGTTATTACAACGGCATCCACCTCTCCTCGAAGAGCAGCAGCCATGGCTCCTGCTTCTTTTGCCATCTGGTACACCATGGCTCGAAGAACCAGGTCTGCTTTTTCGTCACCTTTTTCTGCTCTTTCTCTAACCCGTCCTATGTGCTCCTCTTGAAGATAGGAGTAAACACCACCGTTTTTCAAAAGCATTTTTTTTAGTTCTCTGCCATCATACTTCCCACTTAGGCATAGTTTCATGAGCCCGGTCATGGGAAGCCCTCCAGTTCTGGTTGAACTGAAAGGACCGTCATCATTAGCATTATTGGTGTCTATCATCAGACCCTTGCGAAGAGCATTTACACTTACCCCGCTACCAAGGTGCATTACAACCATGTTTAACTGGTTCATGGCCCTTCCCAGTTTTTCAGCTGCCTTATAGGCCACCATCCTGATATTCAGTGCGTGGCTGAGGCTCACTCTGGGAAGAAGGGGATGCCCGCTTAATCTGGCCTCATCTATCATTTCATCAACACAAACAGGATCAACAAAATACGCAGGAACATCTGCCTTCTCTGCAATGCCCCATGCTATCAGAGCTCCAAGATTTGATGGGTGGTCCGCCTGTAAAGTTGAACCGTCCTTAATATCCTCCAGCAGTTTCCTGTTCACCCTGTAGGTACCACTGGCGAGAGGTTTAAAAGTACCACCTCTGCCGACTACCGCAGAAAGATCTTCCAGCTTGTAACCCTTCTCGGTAAGAATGTTCATAACGATGTCGCGTCTGAAATCCATCTGATCAAATGTTGAAGGAAAAGGCTCCAGTTCAGATGGATCGTGACGCACATTCTCCTCGAATATCAGATCTTCGTTGTCGTACAAACCCGCTTTGGTGGAAGTACCACCGGGATTTACTGCCAGAATAAGTCTTCTTTTCATTAAAGATCACCTGCTACAACCACACCAAGAGCAAGACTGTTAAGCTTGGTGGAGGGTGTGTCGGAACGGCTGAGCATCACAACCGGCGCCCCTGCTCCGGCAATAAGCCCGCCTACATCTGTGTTTGTCATGTACATAAAGCCTTTGGCAAAAATATTACCGCAGGCAATATCTGGTGTTACCAGCACATTTGCTTTACCGGCAACCGGTCCTTCCATTTTCTTGATGGCGGCAGCTTCCGGATCCATTGCCCCATCCACCGCAACCGGGCCTGCAACATCCACTCCTGCTATTCCATCTTCAGCAATTTGTTTCCAAAGAATGGTTTCCGGCATTTTTTCATTCGCAACCTCAACTGCCGCAAGAAGAGCTATCCTAACTCTGTCAGCCCCAAGCTTTAACATTACATCACCGGCGTTCAAAGCAATTTGAATTGTTTCTTCCCTGTCTGGTCTGATATTCATTCCACCGTCTGTTATGGCCACAAGCCTATCCTGTCTTGGGGCGTGAACAACGGCTACATGGCTGAGAACTCTTCCTGTTCTCAGACCAACTTCTTTGCTGAGAACTGCCTTAAGAAAAATGGAAGTTTTAATCAGACCCTTCATAAGCATGGTCGCCTCACCGGAACTCACAAGACTGACTGCCTTTAATGCCGCCTCTTCCGGGTCATCACAGTGAATCACAGAAATATCATCCGGAAGCTCTCGATCCAGCTCTTTAAGCGATTTCTTTACTTCTTCCTCTGATCCCACGATTATGCTGCCGGCAAGACCGGAATCAGACGCTTCAAGCAACGCTTCAAGAGAAGAAGCATCGTGCCCGAAGGGTACAGCAACTCTGGCTCCTTTAATCGCCCTGGCGGCATTTCTTATCTCAGAAAAATTGGACAGCAATGGAAACCTCCGTTTTCTATGGGATTTACTTACCATAATAGATATGATACTATGATTGAAATATTTATACTTGACCAGACCCATGGAGGATAAGCTGAAACTATCAGAACTGTGGAGGAACGCAGAAGCAATTCTATTCGATTTTGATGGAGTACTTGCTGACAGCGAACCGGTTTACAGAAAATCGTGGAATATTGTTCTTTCTGATTACAACCACTGGATCCCGAAGGAAAAGTACTGGGAACACTGGGCATTTTTCGGTAGAGGGCTTGCAGGAGAAATAGAGCGAACCGGGCTTCGTATTCATGACGTAAATGCTGCTCAGGCCGCTCAGAAAGCTATTTACAGAGATTTTTGCAAAAAGGGTCTTGTTCCCCTTTTTAAAGAAGCGGCTGATGTTCTTCGAATTGCATGCAGAGAGAAACCATGTGCCATTGCTTCAAACACCCATAGCAACATTATAAAGATAATTGCGGGAGATGCTGTAAAGTCCCTTCCTCCTGTTATTGGCGGAGAGGGATTGCGCAGAAAGCCCTTCCCGGATATTTTCACCAAAGCTTCAGATTTTTTATCTGTGGACCCTGCAGGGTGTCTGGTTTTTGAGGATGCATGGAAAGGGGTTCGGGCTGCTGAATCTGCCGGAATGCCTGTTGTTCTTGTCCGCAATGGTTACAATACCGGTTTACCTGCACCGGAGGCCTCCTGTGATATTCAAGGGCTTCCAGAACTTCTTCGTTTTCTCAGGGGGTTGTAATGATAGGCGAACTGGTCATGTTCCATCCTTTTGCTGTTCCGGCATTTCTGACTGTTTTCGGAATTATACTTGCCCTCTGGGGAAGTCGAATCGTTCCATTTGCTCTTGTTCTGTTTGCACTTATTCTGGGTGTTGTTCAAGGGGGTTCTGTTCTTGTAAATGTTACCGATAACCCTGATGTTCTTAGATTTGGACCGTATGTACTTGCCGTGCTTCTTGCCGTAGCGGTCTCTTTCATTTACAGGATCGCTTTTTTTCTTGCTGGGCTTTTCATTGGCTATTTTCTCTGCTCCTCTTTTTTCCCGGAATTGTCTTCTGTGCTAGTATGGGTTCTGGCACTGGTTGCAGGCGCTCTTGTTTATGTGTCCAGAAATTTTGTATTCTCGGTACTTACTTCTGTAACCGGCGCCGGACTTGCGGCAACAGGAATTGTAAATCTGATTGCCTGGATCAATGTAACATGCAGTGTTGCAATCTACTGGGTGATTGTTGCAGTAATTGCTATTTCTGGTGTTATCTACCAGACAAAAAGAAACAAGGGAAGGAAATAATTATGCCTCAACGACTGATAGACTACGGAATGGTACTTGCGGTTGTGTTAGTTCTCTCCGGGCTTTTTAGGCTTTCCCGACAGCTGCTAACTGTGTTTATAGGAAAGCAGCAGAAACAGGGGAAAGAATTCACCTCTGACCAGGCTCTGCTGTGGGGTATGCGATTTCTTCTGGGAGGAATGATCCTTCTTCCTTTTGTAACAAGCCTGCTGGCTTTTGTGCAGAACCGTCAACTTGTTGGTGGGATGACCCTTCATCTGGCACTGACAGCCGTGTCTGTAGTACTGTTCAGTTTCGCAGAAGACCTGTTTCGTGACTATAACGAATACAAAATCACCAGTCTCAAATCTTTGCAATGGCACACAAAGAAACTGTTGATACCTGTTCTTGTTTTCTGGGTGATCGGTTCAATTTTTCTCAGCCCCCTCTTCTATTCCGGGCTTACTATTCTGCTTGTTGTATTCTACAGGCTGTGCCTTTATTTCAGAAAAGAATTGACACCGGAAAGAAAAAACAGAAAAAGGAAGTAATGTCAGAGAAAAACACCACCGTACTGCACATCATTACAAAAATGGCTGTTGGCGGTGCTCAGATGAACACACTTATCAGCTGTCGTGAGATCACAAAAATGGGCTACCCTTCCGCTGTTTTAACCGGGCCGGAGATTTCCCCGGAAGGAACATTCAGTGATCTTTCTGTTAAATACGGTATTCCCGTTTACACGGCTCCGCATCTTATAAGAAAACTCTCTATTTACCATGATATCAAAGCTTTCATGGAAATCAAAAATATCATCGAAAAGAATCATTTTTCCATAGTTCATACCCATGGCTCCAAGGCCAAATTTCTTGGAAGGCTTGCTGCTGCATATGCAAAAACACCCACGAAAATAGTACAGACCGTTCATGGGTGGTCTTTTTTTGACACAATGCATCCAGTGCTTAAGGCCTTTTACTCTCTGCTTGAACGATTTGGTTATAAACTTGCAGATTCAAATATAGTTGTCAGCCCCCATGACATCAAAAAAGGTGTTAACTGGGGT
>JAOZLN010000029.1 GCA_029934845.1 Candidatus Sabulitectum sp. | reverse complement strand
CTGATTGTTGGGGTGTGCAGAATAGTCTTCGTACAGTTTGTGCACTGTCCAGGACTCCGGTATTCTGGAATCAATAGAATCACAGACAAAAGAACCCCAGTAGCCCGGAGGGTCATCCACCCACAAGCCGGCTCCTGCAAGCAACGCTGTGGTCTGCCAGCTGCCTTGCGGTGGGTCTGTCTCGTATACAACAGCCTTGGTCACCATGTTAGCAAGCAGGGCTGGCACATCAGAGCTGAATCTTCCCACATAAATGTCCGAGTAGTAATCAAGACCATCGCTGTACTCACCATACTGGTGATCACCGTCAAGATCCCAGCTGCCATCCAGGTCGCTGAAATAGAGATCTGTTACCGAATCCATGATATTCCCACCAATGTTCAGGCTGGAGATTCTAGTTGTTTCACCAAAATCGCCAACAATCAGGGCATAAACCAGCCCCTGATTCTGGTAAGCGTCCACCAGGTAATTTCTGATCTGCTCCTGGGTGTCGTAACCATCATAGTTATCATAGATCCACTGGGTTGAGACGAAAGCTGATCCATGTGTCACGGCTCTAAGATCAATAAGCGGTTGAAGGGTTGATTCATGTACTGAATCTGCAATTACAACCCAGGGAGCACCATCAACAACGCCTGTAACTTCAGGGGCATATGTTTCAAGCATTTCAGGGTTCTGAACAACAGACTCAAGGGCAGAGAGCGCCGTTCTCAACTGAGTTTCCGAGAGGGTGTGCTGTTGTACATCAGTGGCTGAAGCTATTACCGGTGTAAGTCTGGCACTGGTTACAAGCGAAAGCTTTCCTGTGCGGGGGTCCCATACGAATGGAACATAAGAAAAGGAAGCTATCCTGAAACCAGTTTTGTTACCTGTGCTGATATCCTGAACTGCATCTAAAGGAAATGTTCCCTGTGAATAGCTGATGGAATGCGGAATATAAGCCGGGATCGGCTGGTTCAGAGGGACGGGAATAACAGGAGAAACTCTAATGATCCCAGGAAGAACCACCTTTGAAAGCACCTCTACCTGAACCCCCTCAAGATATGTTCCCTGGGGAATGACCATGGAATATCCTATTCCGGGAAGACCCGGCTCACCTTCTGTAAAGGGAGATGATCCCCCGGGGATATAAACACTCTCTTCCCCTCGAAACAAGATATACTCAACTGCATCAGGCTCTATTGAAAAGAACAGATCTTCTGGCTGAGCAGATATAAGAATCAGCAGTACTTGCAGAAACAGTGTCATATAGAACCCTCATTTCACAGTGATCAATCCCCTTTAGAACGTATACAGAGCAAGGCCCCCCGGAAAACCGGGAGGCCTTTTTCATTTGACATTTTCCGAATTAACCGGTTTAGCGAAGAACAAGCATCTGCGCGGAGGCAGACCCTGTTTCCGAATTAATAACAAGACTGTAGCATCCTGAAGGCAGAGTGGAGGCATCAAAGCTGAGGCTTCCCTGTCCTGCGCCAAGAACACCCTGATGTACTGTTGCAGCAATTCTACCGGAGATATCATAAACTGCAATGGTAGCTGTAGCGGAAGCAGGCATTGCAAAGTTTACAGCACATGTTCCACTTACCGGGTTGGGGCTTGGGGCATAAATTGCAGGTGCAGCAACCGAAGGATTACCTTCTTCTTCTTCAATTCCCATCTGACCGGCAATAAACTTGAGAGCAGGATCACCAAGAAGGTTGTTCTCCTGAAGCACCCAGGTCTGCATGGAAATGCTTACATTAGCCTTGAACTCATCTTTGGAAATGCCGTGGGTAACCCCGATCTCATACTGTTCATCAACAAAAAGAACTTCAGCGAAGTAAAGCTCAAGCCATTCGCTGGCGCCGAAGTTTGGAGGTGCACCCCAGCCATTCTCTGAATTGAACATAACTGCAACTCCACCACCCTGGGCACGGAACATGAGTCTTTCTGCAATAGAGGCAATGTTTTGAATGTTACCTGCAAGGCATGCTATCGAATGGAACACAGGCGGAATAGCGTCGTTGGTAAGCCCTGTGTAGTTTCCTGCCGAGATAAGATCCGTAGGAGCGTTTTCCCAGTAGATTCCCGCATAATATCCGTGTCCGTTAGGTGAACAGTAGGAAACTCCATCATTCAGAAGAGCAATCTGGTTGTTGGGATGAGAGGAACCTACCTCATAGAGCTTATGCTCTGTCCATGATGTAGGAATTCTTACTGAAATAGAATCACAAATTTTGGCACCGGTATATCCTGGCCACAAGTAAGCTCCTGCAAGAAGAGCGGTGGTCTGCCAGTCGCCTGAAGGTGCAGTTGTTTCATAAGCAACTGTCCGGTCAACCATTACAGCAAGGCGAGCTGGTATATCTGAACTGTATCTTCCAACATAGAGATCGGTGTAGTAGTCAATTCCGTCGCTCAATTCGCCAAATCTGTTATCGTTATCGCCATCCCAGGTTCCATCGAGATCGGCGTAATAAAGATCGGCAGTTGCGTTAAGAACGTTGCTTCCGATCTGAAGGCTGGAAACCCTTGTGGTTTCACCGAAATCACCAACGATGAGAGCATACACAAGTCCCTGGTTCTCATAAGCATTGATAAGATAATTTCTGATCTTTTCCTGGGTATCGCGACCTGTAAAATTGTCGTAGATCCACTGTGTGGTAACAAACTGTGAGCCGTGAGTCGTTGCACGAAGATCGATCAGGGGCTGAAGAGTTGTCTGAAGTGCTTCGTCTGCAATAACCACCCATGGCGCTCCGTCAACACCACTGACTATTTCAGGAGCGTATGCTTCAAGCATCTCCGGATTCTGTACCACGGATTCAAGAGCCGAAATAGCAGTTCTTACCTGGAGAGCCGAAAGGGCAAGCTCTGGGGCATCTGTAGCTGGTACTACTATCGGGGTAAGTGTGGCACTGGTTACCAGAGAAATAATTCCAGTTGCAGGATCCCACGTAAAAGGAACATATGTGAAAGAAGCTACTCTGAAACCAGTCTTATTCCCTGTGTTAACATCGTGGATTGATGCAGTTGGGAATGTTCCTCTTGAATAACTGCTGGAATGAGGAATAACCACTGGAATCTGCTGATTCAATGGAACGGAAAGAACAGGTGCAATATTGTGGATACCTGGAAGATCTATTCTTGACAACACTTCCACTTCAACATTCTCGAGATATGTTCCCTGAGGAATAACCATCGAGTATCCCATTCCCGGAAGGCCTGGCTCTCCATCCACAAATGGAGAAGCTCCACCTGGGATGAAAACAACCTCTTCACCGCGGAAGGTTGTAAACTCCACTGCAGCAGGGTCTATAGAAAAAGAAAGTTCCGCTGCCTGAACAGACATAAGAACCATCGCAACTTGCAAAAACAACATCATACCAAACCTTTCTTTTTGAAACGCAAAATTGAAGTGAAGAGAAAACATCGAAAATCGAAGTAGAAATCTAACAACATTCATGGAAACACGAAAGGGGCTCGAAAGTTTCTGTAAACAGCCCCAAAAACAGCGTTAGACCTTAATCCAATAAACAGACAGCTATTGACTATTTTGAATTTCCCTATATATTTTACTTACTCGTAAGTAAGGAAAAATATGCCAAAGAAAAAAGCTAAAAGAAAGCAGTTGCTTGATGCAGGTCTATCACTGTTGATGAATAGACCTGCTGATCAAATTTCAATGGACGATATTGCCGCTGAAGCAGGAGTTACCAAACCAATGGTTTACTACTATTTCGGCAGCAAACTTGGCTTCTACGATCAACTTGTTGAGTATACTATAGACTCCCTGCAGAAAATGCTTCAAGACTGCCTTGAAGCAGACATTTCGTTCAGAGAGCTTCTGCAAAGAATTATCAGAGCTCGAATTGATCAGCTCATCACCAGACCTGAGCTGTCAAATGCTGTAAGAATAATGGTCACCGGTAAAACTATTGGCAGGGCAGAATCCAGATCCAGGATCATAGCAATATTCAACAACCTTCTGCCTGTTTTCAGCAAAGCCGTCAAGCTTGGAGAAATTAGAGAAGATGCTGAACTGCACCTGGTAATGGCCCTTGTCAACTCTCTTCTGGACGGTGCGGTGAGAATACATGGTAAACAGTTTTTTGACTCTGTAACTCCAGACGACTTTACTGAAATGCTGATAAAGATGGTTTTTGACGGCATTGGAACAGAAAAGAGGTCCCAGCAATGAAAATGAAAGTATCACTGATCACTACTGTGTCAATTCTTCTTCTCTCCACACAGGCTTTTGCATTTACGCTGAATGAAGCGGTGAGAACGGCAATGGAGCAGCGTGGCGATGTGGCAGCGGCACGCAATGAAGTGGAAAGCAGCAGATGGAGCAGAAATGCTGCCCACACATGGTTCCTGCCACAGGTTGATTTTTCTCTTTCGTACCAGAAAAGCCATGATGTTCAGCAGATGACGATCCCCGGCATGGGCTCGATCCCAATGGGGTCTGAATGGTCTTCAATGTACGGTATTTCCGCCAGCCTGCCAATTGTTCTACAGGGTCCTGTTGGAGCTTCCATGTCTTCCACTGCCCTGAATCTTTCCGAGATCACCCTCTCTGGAACAGAGCAGGACGCCGTGTCAAATGTTATTTACTCCTTTTATGGAGTACTGATGGCTCAGATGATGTCAGATGTAACAACCGAAGCGATGAACATCGCCCGTGAAGGATTCGTTCTTGCCGAGCAAAGATTCGAGGCTGGAACCATAAGCAGGTTTGAACTGCTTCAAAGCCAGGTTGCCTATGAGAATCGCAGGCCCGATTCCATTGCTGCAGTTGCAGGCGTTGAAAACTCTCGTGCTGCATTTGCCGTAAGCATGGGTTTCGACCAGGGTCATACAGCACTAATTGAAGGGGAACTCACTGACCCATTTCCAGTTCCTCTACCTGACACCTTTGAAGAGGCCCAGCTTATTATGGAGCAGAACAGCACTACTTTAGCTTCCGCGGAAGAAATTCGGAAGCTGGCAGACGCCCGGGTCAATCTTTCAGCAGCCAGTTTCGCACCTCAGTTGATATTTTCCACCAGTTACGGGTTTCAAGCCGGTGTTGACGATATCTGGCAGATAAACAGCGATGACTACTCGAGAAGCTGGAGCACCTCAGCTATGGTGCAGATCCCCATTTTCCATGGAATAAATGATTTCAGCAACTACCGGTCTGCTCGTGCAGACAGGCTGGCTTCTCGCGCTAGAGCAAATGATATGGAAAACTACACTTCACTGCAGCTCACGGCAGCCTGGAATTCTCTACACCAGGCACGGGAAACTGTTGGAGCTGCGGAATCCACGGTTCAACAGGCGATAGAGGGTTCGGAAATCGCAAGAGTCTCCTATGAAGCAGGCATTATCACAAGACTTGATATGGACGGGGCATTTCTGGCCCTTACCCAGGCACGAACAAATTATGCATCGGCACTCTATTCTCTGAAAACAGCTGAAACCGCTCTGGCCAGGGCACTGGGAATTTTAAGCCTTGAGCAGAAGGAGACAAAATAATGAAAAAAATTGCAGTAATTCTTTCTATACTAATTGCCATGGCGTGCGGACCGGGGGAAGAAGAAGCAGAGAGAATTGTCAGGGTTCGAGTTCAACAAATGGAACCCTCAACTATTTCTTCGGAAGTTTATGCCAACACAAGACTTGAAGGCTCCCAGGAAGCACTGATCTTCGCCTCCATTCCAGGAACAGTTGAGGAAGTTCTTGTGGCAGAGGGCGATGCTATCGATGCCGGGTCAAGACTTGTAAAAATGGATACTGATCAGCAGGTTAACGCAGGAACTTCGGCTGCTCTGGCTTCAGTAAGCGCTGCAAGGGCAAATGCCGAGAATGCAAGATCCAACTACGCAAGAATGCAGACCCTTTACGATGCAGGAGCTCTCAGTGCACAGGAGCTGGATGGAATTAGTGTTGCTCTTGAAGCAGCGGAGGCTCAGCTTAATCAGGCTTATGCTGGATACACTCAGGCAAGAACCACAAGAGACAATGCATGGATAGCTGCCCCTTTCTCTGGAAGAGTGGGTCGTGTGTGGGCAAGAGCCGGGAACATGAGTGGCTCAAACCCTCTCCTGTCCATTACCGGCAGTGGCGGCGTGGTTGCACGGGTACTGTTACCTGAATCTGACATTTTCAGTCTTGAGGTCGGTCAACCTGCCTACGTAACAGTTTCAGCAATCAATCAGCAGTCAATACCAGGCGTGGTGACTGCTGTATCACCAACAGTTGATCCGGTCAGCGGTCAGGTTTCCGCAGAAGTTCACTTTGACGATCCCGAAAACCTGTTGCGCCCGGGTTTGTCCGGCCGCGTATCTATAGTAACCGAATCCATTACGGAAACAATGGTTCTGCCCATCAGTGTTCTGAGGCGAACAAGAAGCGGTTATCAGGTTGCTGTTGTAGTAAACGGCAATGCAGACCTTAGAGAAATTTCAACAGGGCTTATCAGCCGGGGAAATGTACAGATCACATCCGGTGTAGAAGCTGGAGATATGGTAATTGTTCTGGGACAAAACAGTGTAATTCAAGACGGACCTGTAGAGGTGGTGAACTGATGAGTCTCTCCAGCTTATCTGTAAGAAGAAGAATCACATTTATGATGGTTTTTATATTCATAATCGGTGTGGGTTTCTTCGGCCTTTCCAAGCTTGGAATTGATCTCTTCCCCAAACTTGAATTCCCCATGGTTATTGTTGCCAGTACCATGCAGGGAGCAGGCCCGGAGGAAATGGAGAACCTTGTTACAAAGTATCTGGAAGAAGCTGTTTCCAGAGTAGAGAATGTTAAAGAGGTCAGCTCAATTTCATCGAATGGCTCCAGCGTAGTTATGGCGGAATTTCAGTGGGGGCACAGTTTAGAAACAGCAGAAACCGACATCAGACGACAGCTGGACCTGTATGGAAGTGCCCTTCCGGAAGATTGTTCCGACCCAATGGTACTTGCAATGGATCCATCTATGCAGCCCATTCTGTTCATCGGGTTGTCCAGCCCTGTTCTGGATGATTTTGCTCTGCGCAAACTCATTGAAGACGAAATTGAACCAAGGCTGGCCAGACAGGAAGGCGTTGGATCGGTAAGTGTTGCAGGGGGACTAATACGGGAGATACAGATCGAAGTTGACCCGGCAAAACTAGAGAGTTCCGGAGTAAGCATTAGTCAGGTTGTTGGTGCTCTGGCACAGGTAAGAAACGATAAGCCCGCAGGAAACCTGGATTCAGGCGGGGAACGGATAAACATCCGAGTGGAAGCAAGTGTCACTTCACTTGCCGATCTTGAGCAACTGGTTGTTGGAAACGGGATGAACGGCCCTGTTACCCTGCGGGATGTTGCCAGGATCGTGGACGGCGAGGCAGAGGTTAACGAACTGATAAGAATGAATCAAACACCCTCACTTTTCGTCTACGTTCAGCGAAGAAGTGATGCAAACACTGTAAATGTCTGCCAGACTGTACAGGATGAGCTTGACAGGATCGCCGAAGAATACGAAGGACAGGTTGTTCCATATGTGATGTACGACCAGTCTACATTCATCAAACAGTCCATAGGTAATCTTGCTACAACAGCAGTCACAGCAACAATTCTTGCTTTCCTGGTTCTTCTTTTCTTTCTGCGCTCTCCAAGAGGAGCAGGTATCGCAGGCTCGGCAATACCTATCTCTATTGTTGTAACCTTTGCGGCAATGCATTTCTTTGATGTTGACCTGAACATGATCTCTCTTGCTGGTCTTGCACTTGCTGTGGGCATGCTGGTTGACAACTCTATAGTTGTGCTGGAAAACATCTACAGACACAGAGGAATGGGACATTCAGCAATAGAGTCGGCCGTAAGAGGGTCACAGGAAGTTGGAATGGCAATTACCGCATCCACTCTTACAACTCTCGCCGTTTTCGTTCCGATTCTTTTTGTCCCTGGTCTGGCAGGACAGATGTTCAGAGAAATGGTTCTTACCATAGTTTTCAGCCTTATTGTATCTCTTTTTGTTGCCTTGAGTCTTGTGCCTCTTCTAAGCTCATTTGCTCATAAGCTTGTTCCCCGGCACAAAAACGGCTCACTGGGAGAGAAAGTAAAGATCTGGTTTGAAAACCTTGAAAAAAGATACAGTGCTCTGGCTGCAAAAATGATTGCCAGAAAGAAATCTACTCTAATAGTAACTGCAATTCTCTTTCTGGCCAGTCTGGCTCTGATCAAAGTGATAAAAACTGAATTTCTCCCGGCAAACGATGACGGGATGATCCAGCTTGATCTTGAGGCAGCCATAGGAACAGATCTGGAAACAACAAGCGCCATGGCAATAGCCATTGAAGACAGCATAGCAGCTCTTTTTGACCAGGGAGATCTTATCACTCTGTACTCACAAGTGGGAACTGCAGGAGGAATGGATGCTATCTTCGGCGGCGACAAGGGAAGTTACTCCGTTGAAATGATCTTGAGGCTTGTTCCAGTTACCGAAAGAAGTACAGGGCAACAAGAATATGAAGAGCGAATTCGGGAGCTTCTGGACAATACTCCTGGATTCGAATATGACATTTCCGGCGGTAACTTCATGGGCGGAAGCGCTATCGAAGTGAAAGTGTTTGGAGATGACCTTGATATCCTTTCCTCTGAAAGCGAAAGAATGCGACAGGCGATCTCAGATGTCGAAGGGGTAAGAGAGCCCAAAACCACCATGGAAAACATGATCCCGGAGCTGACGTTCAGACAAAACTATACCATGCTGGCTCTGCATGGAATGCATCCGTCGAATGTTGCCGGAGAGATCAGTAATGCTTTTGGTAATTCCCCTGCAACTATTTTCCGTGAAGATGGTGACGAGTTCAATGTTGTTGTTGAATACCCGAAGTTTTTGAGAGACTCAAGAGAAGAACTGGATTACATATCCATCTTCGGCATACCGGCTGCGAACCTCGGCTACTTTGAGGAACGACTCATATCAACAAGTATTCGCCGGACAAACCAGCAGAGGTGCGTTACTATCACCTGTGATGTGGCAGGAAGAAGTCTTGATGATGTGGCTGCAGATGTTCAAAGAGTCATAGAGGAAGACAACGACTACAATCTCAGGATCGAATTCGGTGGAGAAATGAAGGATCAGAAGGAAACATTCCTCTATCTTGGTATAGCGATCATAGTAGCTGCACTGCTGGTATACATGGTTATGGCCAGTCAGTTTGAATCTCTTCTTGAACCCTTCATCATAATCTTCACAGTTCCCATGGCTATCATCGGTGTTCTTGTAGGGCTTTTCATAACAGGAACTCCTCTTTCCGTTATGTCTCTTATCGGCGTTCTTATGCTGGCAGGAATTGTGGTTAACAACGGAATTGTCATGGTTGATTATGCAAATCAGGTTCTCCGTCGAAAAAAGACCTCACTTGAGGAAGCAATGGTAGAGGCTGCCACCACCAGACTCCGGCCGATCCTGATGACCGCTCTTACAACCATGCTGGCAATGACGCCCCTTGCCCTGGGTATTGGCGAGGGCGCTGAAACATGGGCTCCCATGGCCGTCACGGTAATATTCGGCCTGGCAGCTGCCACAGTTCTTACCCTTATCGTTGAACCATGTATCTATGTTGTAATGGGTAAGAAAATAGCCAAAAGAGTGAACAAGGAAGACAAACACTGAAGCTGATTCTATCAGAGCCCCTGTCGTCCCACGGCAGGGGCTTCCTTCTGCCCCGTCTCACTGGTACATTATGGGCTGGAGGAATATTCAGTATGCAGAATCCGTTTGAGATTTATGCCCGGGAGTATGACAGCACAGGTATCGGCATTTACGACCATCAATTAAAATATATTGAAAGCAACTTATCTTTTGATGGCTTTTTTACCTCATATCGGGAAGATTCCCTCTCTGATCTTCTGTCAAGAATGGCAGGCGGGGAAGACTTTCTGTCACAGATGATGATGTACATTGAAATGGAAAACGACGTAGGGGCCTGCAGTGTAGCATTCAACTCGGAAGGCGATCGCAAGGAATTCAAAGTAAAGTTGATTGCAACCGGAGAAGGGCAGAAAAGGAAATACATCTGCTCTTTTACCGATGTTACCGAGTTCCTTTTTACTCAAAAGGTACTTATGCATCGCTCAGACAGCATGGAGAATATTGACCGGAATTCTCCGGTAGGTGTTTTCAAATCTGCTGTCACCGGCAGCGTTCTCTATGTAAACAGTGGACTGGTTTCAATGCTTGGTTATTCCAACGAACACGAGCTCTACAATGTACAACTGTCTGATGTGTGGGCTTCAACTTCCGACAGAACAGATCTTCTAGATCAACTGAGACGAAACAAAACGGTAAATGGATTCGAGGTAAGGTGGAAACGAAAAAACGGCTCTCCTTTCTGGGTTTCTCTTACTGCCACCAGTCAAAAAGATAAAGATGGAAATATTGTATTCTTCGAAGTTGTGGCTCTGGATGTTGATCAAAAGAAAAAAGCCGAAGATGATCTTAAAAGGCTGCAGAGCAGACTTCACGATCTGGTCGAATCGAAAACCTCTGAACTTAAGCGGGCCAATGACCTTCTTCTTAAGGAGGTGGCAGTTCGGCAGAGGGCGGAATCAATTTATTCTGTGCTGCATTCCATTGCAGAAGAGACGGTAACTACAAATTCTCTTTCCAGCCTCCTGGAGTTCATTCATAATGAACTTTCCAGGGTTATACATACACCAAATCTCTACTTTGCATTCTACAATAAGAGTACGGATTCGTATACTTTCCCTTATTCAGTAGACATGGAAGACGGTGTTGATTCCTTTGTTGGCTATGAAACAATGAAGGGAAGTCTTACTGACTATGTCAGAACAACAGGCCAACCACTTCTTGTTGATCAGGAAACTTACAACAAAATGGTTCAAGAAGAGCGGGTGACCAACATTGGAACCCCCAGTGAACAGTGGATGGGCGTTCCTCTAATGGGGCCATATGGTATATGGGGAGTGCTGGTCGTTCAAAGTTATTCTATGAAGAATGTTTTTTCCAATACCGACCTTGTCCTGTTTTCCGGGCTTGCAAAAAGCATTTCAATGGCTATAGACAGATACCGTACGGAGCAAAATCGCAGACGAATTGAATTGCTGCACAACACCGTTGTTGAAAATCTTCACCAGGGAGTTCTTATGTGCGATCCCTCTGATAATATTCTGTTTGCAAACGAAGCCTTTGCAAACATTATCAGGGTTCCAGCAGACCAGCTGATCGGTATGAGTATTAATTCGTTCATTTCCCCCAGAGACGCCGGCAGAACGGCCAGCGTGATGGAAATGCGAAGCATGGGACAAAGAAATTCTTACCAGCTTACGCTTATAAGTCCTGACGGGGAAAAAATACCAGTAACTGTCAGCGGTATTCCCAGAATTGAAGAAGGGGACATCTTTCAGGGAACGATCGGCCTTTTTGAAATTATTGAAGAGGGCGATATTTTTCTGGAATAGCCACGAATGTTGTGGCTTTGCACCGTTTCAAGATTACATAAATGGAAAGATTTTTAACCTGGTAGGATGACATTTTTTACCTGTTGCCGGAGAGCCTTCAACCCGTATGGTTTTTTCAGATACCCGGCAATATCATCAATATGAATTCTGCTCTCTACATCCTTCTGGTTGTAGCCGCTTGACAAAATGATCCTTACCTCTGGATCATGCTTCTTCAGCCCCTTAAGGCACTCTACTCCATCCATTACGGGCATTGTCATATCAAGAATAATGCATTGAATCTTGTCCCTGTTTCCTCTGTATATCTCTATGGCCTTTTCTCCATTATCTGCGGTGAAAACAGTATATCCGGATTTTTCCAATGCCAGCTTGCCTATAAGCAATATGTTTTTCTCATCATCAACAAGAAGAACTCCAGCGGATTCCCCGGAAGACTGAAGATCTCCCTCAGTTTCTTTTTTTAATTTAATTCCGCTATCTTCTACTGAGGGTATGAATACCTTTATAGACGTTCCTGCTTCCAGTTCACTGTGAACTTCAATAAACCCTTTATGCCCTTCTACAATGCCTTGAACAACCGCCATTCCAAGCCCTCTACCTGTGAATTTTGTTGTAAAGAAAGGTTCAAACAATTTCTTAATAACATCATCACTCATGCCACTACCGGTATCTTCTACCAGAATAAACACAAAATTCTTTTCTTTTTTCTCCCCCGGTCTGTTGGGGTGCACGCGCTTCTCTATTCCGGTTGTAACTGTAATCGTTCCCCTGGCATCTTCTATGGCTTCCGAAGCATTAGTAATAAGGTTAAGGATCACCTGCTCCATCTGTGTACTGTCAACCTTTATGAATGGCATATCTATACCCAGATGAAGAACAAGATCAACTTTTCTGGACACGGATACTTGAAACATTGGTTTTATCTTTTCAATAATATCATTGAGATGAACCGTTTCAACTACAAAATTGCCTTTACCTGAATAAGCAAGCATCTGGCCGCTTAGCTCGCTGGCTACACTCACTGATTTATTTACACGCTTCAGATACTCATATGCCCTATCCTCTTTCTTCACCGTGGAAATCGCAAGATCTGTATACCCGCGGATTGACATAAGAATGTTGTTGAAATCATGAGCAATTCCCCCTGCAAGAACTCCCAGGCTCTCAAGTTTCTGGGCATGTTGAACTCTGCGTTCCATTTGTATCCGGTTCTTTTCTGCCTGTCTTCTCAGGGTAATGTCCTTTGCCACACGCACTATTCGGATAGAACCATCTTCTGTATCCTTTGACATGGAAAGACTTACATCAAAATACCCCTGGAATCTTTTCAAATACACTTCGTGCTGAGACGGTAAATTGTCTCCCGCAGAGTAGATGTCAGTCACAAGTTTGCTTTTTGCGTCTTCGTCCGGATACAGCAGAGAGTGCAGAGTAAGCCCCACGCATTCATCTCTTGACATTCCAAGAGCAACAGCCTGGGCCTTGTTCACTCTTATTATGACTCCTTCTGAATCAACCACCGCAATGTGCTCGGATATGGCATCAAAGGTGTTTTCCCAGTCATCAATGGCTTTCCGCGCAAGAGACTCTGAATGATTTCTTCTGGTAACATCCTGATGAATTCCCGCAATTCTTACGACTTTCCCGTCGGCATCTCTTTCCACAATTCCACCACTGGAATGAATGGATACCCAGTCTCCTTCTTTGGTTTCCATTCTGTATTCACAATCAAATCGACCTTTCTTCATCGCTGAAAATCCGTCCACATAGGCAACAAGAGCCTTTCTGTCGTCTGGATGTACCCGATTCATCCAACCTTCATGCGAAAAAGCAATTTCTCCCGGAGAATAACCAAGCATCACGGAGTAGTGGTCATTATTAATTACCTTTCCTGTTTGAACATCAAGGTCCCAGGAGCCCAGATTCGCCTGACTTAAGGCCTGGTCAAGGCGTTTTTCACTTTCTTCCAGTGATACAGTTTTCCGTTCTACTATCTGCCTCAGCTTCAGGTTCCAGAAAAAAACCAGACTGGCCAGTATTAAAATGAAACCAAGGATAGTAAGTAATTGGGGAAGAAAACGGAAATGGTGTTTATAGGAAATGGCTATGGGATTGTTTTGCCACTTCATAGCGATTCCATCAATAATGCCAATTTCAACTGCGTGTTCAATGCCTTTGTTGATTATGGAGAACAGAATGTCATTTCCTTCTGCAACCGACATGCAGTTCTGCCCCACATACAGGGTATCTCCCACTGCAACAACACTGCCAGCTGTGGGGTGATTAAATATATGGTAATCAACTATCTGTTCGTCTCCCACAAGGGCGTCCACTTCTCCTTCAAGCAGCAGGTGAACCCCATCGGTAAAGTCATCGGCCTCTACAAGAATACAGTTGATGCCTTCCCGGTGAAGAAACTCAATAGCATAATCGCCCTCTTGAACCGCCACCCTTTTGCCGGTAAGATCTGAAAGAGAAGCAATCTCTGTTGTTTCCTGTTGAACAAATATTCTGGCGGGAATAGCGTACATAGGTTCTGTGAATTCATAATCGATATCCCGTGATTCGCTGTAAAAGAAGCTTGTAATTACATCAGCTTCTCCGCTAAGAATCGCTTCCTTGGCTTCCTGAAAAGTCATATCGGTCAGTATAGCCTGAAAACCAAATTCGGTAGACATCCACCGAACCAGCTCAATACACATTCCCTGGCGCTCTCCAGTCTCGTCAATAAACTA
>JAOZLN010000224.1:2508-4592 GCA_029934845.1 Candidatus Sabulitectum sp. | reverse complement strand
TTGTCTACAATATCTTCCACAATAAGAATATTCTTGTCGTGAAGAGGAAAGGAAGTATCAAGGGTCAGACGAACTTCACCGGACGAAACAGTCTCTTCCCCATAGCTTGCCACCCCAAGAAATTCCACCCGCACCGGCACATCCATCGCACGGATCAAATCTGCCGCGAACATAAAAGCACCCCGCAGAAGGGGTATAACAACAACTTCTTCTCCTGAATACAACTCCGTAAGCTCAGTACCGAGTTTGTTTACTTTCTCTGAAATTTCCTGTGCACTAACCAGAATATCGTACTTTATATTCATTAGAACCTCCCGGAACCTCTGGCTTCAACACGAATGTATTCTTCATCTGCAACGAGTCTTTTCCCGCCGGGAAGAATATGTTTCCCTTTTCCTCCACTGTTGAGCCACTTAAGTATTTTTTGAAATTCCTCGAATCCATTTCTGGGTTTCTCTGCCATATTCCACAAGGTCAAAGCAGCCAGAACACCCGGCATCGCTCTGAGTTCCCCTCTTTTTATGCTCTCACTCTCTGTAAACAGGTTGAGTTGATCCTGAAGGTCCCTCCATTTGCTGAGAAGAGCTCCAGAACGACAAATTCCTGATACTGCTTCAGGGAAATTCTCTTCGATCACAGGCATAACCTGCAGTCTTAATCGATTTCTATTGATTTCAGTGTTCTGATTGCTACTGTCTTCAATCCAGCTGATATCTTTTTCTTTCAACCATCTGCGAATCTCACTGCTGTGCATATCCAGCATTGGTCTTCTAACAGAACCAACCCCCGAGTAATCCATTCCACCCAGCCCGCGAAGCCCAGAACCCTCAAACAATCTCATTAGAACTGTCTCTGCCCTGTCACTTGCAGTATGTGCCACTGCTACAAGCCCTGACTGCTCTAAAAATATCTTCTGGCGAATAGAACTCCACCGACTTTCCATTGATCCACCTGCTTCGGAATCGGGACGCCGACAGCAGAAGGGCAGCTTCAGTTGTTCAGAGAGGCTCTTAACAAAAAGCTGATCATTTCGGGAATCTACCCTCAGCCCATGATCAATATGCAATACTTCTATTTGCCAGTTACGCGCAACTGCAAATCTGTTCAACAGATACAGCATTGCAACAGAATCCGCACCTCCGGAAACAGCAGCAGTAATACGGCTTCCCCCGGGAAACATGGATTCTCTGGCTATGGTCTTAAGAAATATCTTTTCTAATGCCCTCATATTTCTAATATAATCTCTTATACGGGATGTCCATGAAAGAAATAGATATTGGAAGTTTTTAGCAAACATTACATGGAAGGCTTCTTATGAGTAAAGACAACGAACCCCTTCAATTGGACAAAGATATCACCTACAAAGAACCAGAAAAAAAAGCGGAAGGAAAATCCGCAAAAATTCCCTGGCCTTACTTTGTGGGTACTATAGGACTTATTCTTGTAGTAGCCCTTCTTTTCATAAACCCGGGCAACGAAAAGTTCATTGATTCTCCTCCACCCGAGGAACAGGCAGAAAGAGACTCAATCTATTCTTACGCTGCAGAAATAGAACAGTACAGTGAGAATTTCGATTCTTTACCAGGTCAAACCGAGGTTTCACTTCCACCGGGTTTCACCTATGAAAAAGAAGATGAACTGCTCTGGTCCATTGAAACTGAAGGCGGTCTCTACTACTCTTCCGACATGGATCCGGACTCTTTCAGAATGGGGGAAATATGAACTCCCAAAAAATAAATGGATTCACTCTGATCGAGTTGATGATAGTAGTGGTTATAATCGGAATTCTTGCTGCAATTGCAATTCCTAAATTTCAGGATGTAACCGAGAGCGCCGAGTATGCAGCATGCCGATCAAACCTCAGGAACATTGCAAGTGCGTTGAATCTCTATCTTGCTGACAATGGAGAATACCCTGG
The DNA here is from genome assembly GCA_029934845.1 of Candidatus Sabulitectum sp. Lineage (GTDB taxonomy): Bacteria > Fermentibacterota > Fermentibacteria > Fermentibacterales > JCC-6 > Sabulitectum. The sequence goes on along the minus strand of JAOZLN010000224.1, from coordinate 2,674 downwards.
GGCTTTCCAGGGACACAGATGGAGAAAACTGGATTACTTCGCCGAATATGTCCACACTGATCTGCGTTGTCCTTCCAGAGGAAACACATACAGATTCAGAATTAACGGTAGAGAATATGACCTTATCAGGGTCAGAGGCTGGAATGGCAGCTGTGTAAGGAACCAT
>JAOZLN010000224.1:0-2498 GCA_029934845.1 Candidatus Sabulitectum sp. | reverse complement strand
AACAACTTGTATCGGCCATAATTCAAAAAAGGTAAAAATATACAAATGGCAGTAAGTCAATCTGATCGTAGTGGAAGTCCTGCTCTTCACAAAGCACTGGGATTTCCAGACCTCTTTTCAATTGCAACCGGAGCAATGATAAGCTCCGGGCTGTTTGTTCTTCCAGGTCTTGCTTACTCTTATGCCGGCCCTGCTGCAATTGCAGCTTATGTTCTTGCAGGCATTCTTATTCTTCCTGCGCTTTTCAGCAAAGCGGAACTTACCACTGCAATGCCCAAAGCCGGAGGCGATTACTACTTCATTGACCGCTCTCTGGGGCACATGGCAGGTACCATAGCCGGTATCGCTGCATGGGTAAGCTTAAGTATCAAAACTGCTTTTGCATTTGTAGGTATCAGAGTGTTTCTGGAAGTTCTTGTTCCAGATGTGAACAGCCTGGGAATAACTCTGATCGCATTGGTCTTCTTTACTTTTCTGAATCTTCGTGGAGCGTCCCATGCGGGAAAAGCCCAGATCATTATGGTTTTCAGCCTGCTTCTGATTCTGCTTACATTCTCTGTACTTGGAAATCTGCACACCTCTGTGACAAGAATGACCCCATTTGCACCCGGTGGAATCAAAGGAATCCTTGAAGCTACCGCTCTTATTTTTGTGGCTTTCGGGGGGCTGACAAAAGCTGCCAGTGTGGCCGAAGAAGCTGCCAATCCGAAAAGAGACATTCCCTTAAGCATGATGGTTTCTCTTGCTGTTGTTACATTCTTGTATTTCACCTCGGTTATGGTCTGCGTTGGAACCCTTGACGGAAGTGTTCTTGCTTCATCCATGACCCCCCTGTCTGATGCTGCAAAAACATTTGCCGGGAATCCAGGTTTCATTGTTCTTGCTCTAGCCGCTGTCTTTGCCTTCCTTTCTACGGCCAATGCGGGAATCATGGCATCAGCGAGATTTCCTCTGGCAATGAGCAGGGACAGGCTGATACCCTCTGTAATAGGAAGGATCGGTTCAAAAAGAGGTACCCCGTGGTTTTCCATTGTTCTCACCAGTTTATTCGTCGCTGCGATGCTTTTTGTCGACTTTGTAAGACTGGTTAAAATGGCAAGTGCTATGCAGATCTTTCTGTTCATGCTTACCAGTATTGTGGTAATAGTTATGCGGGAAAGCCGTATTCATACATACCGGCCATCGTTCAAAAGCCCTTTTTACCCCTGGATGCAGATAGTTGGAGCAACTACAATGTTCATGCTTCTGGTAATGATCGGCCTGGAAGCTTTGATTGCCTGTTCAGCAGTAGTTCTGGGTGGATCCATATGGTATTTCCTTTACTCCAGAAAGCGAGTGAAAAGAGACTCTGCACTGTTGCATCTGGCAGCAAGGATCTTCCCGAAAGAACTCAAAAGAAGAAATGAGTCTATAACCAGGGAACTGAAAAAAGTTTTGATGGAAAGAGATGTGATCACTGAAGACCGGTTTGATAAACTTGTGCTTGAGTCAGATATTATTGACATAGAAGAGTCGCTGGAACTGGAAGAATTTCTGAAACTTATCGCAGGCAGAATTGCTCCTGCTCTGGAAATGAATGCGGATGAACTATTCGTCCTTCTTCTTGAAAGAGAGAAAGCATCTCCTACAGCACTGCGCCCGGGTCTGGCAATTCCACACATCATTATTCCGGGAACAGGAAAATTCACGGTTAACCTGGCAAGATGCAAGGGCGGTGTTAATTTCGGCGAAGCCACCAAACCGGTACACATAGTATTCGTTCTTGCAGGAACCATGGACGAGCGTAACTTTCATCTGAAAGCCCTTATGGCAATAGCGGAAATAACAACAGCTTCAGGGTTTGACGACTACTGGATGAAATGTCACTCGGTACAGGGGCTCCGTGATCTTGTTCTGCTGTCAAAAAGGCGAAGAGAGGTATGAGCGGAATCGTACTTCCCGGAAGCCCGGCACTTGGTTATACTCTTGAAGAAGGTAAAACATAAGATTACTGGAGGTTTATAATGACACAGGAAAGCAAACCAATTCGGCTTGATGCCGAAATTGATGATTCCAGATTTGGAAGTGACAAGGTTCCACCAAAAAAGAAAAAGGAAGCAAAACTTCTCCCATATCTGCTGGGTGGTCTTGTTCTGCTTGCGGCCTACTATTTCATAACTGCCGGCGGTAGCTCCGGCGTTCAAATGGAATTAACCCCCGAGCAGGTGCAGGTACAAACTGCCGTTACAGATGTTGTGGAAAGCTATGTGTCAGACAACGGCTCACTTCCTGATGATCCCACCGAGTTAAATCTGCCTGAAGGATCTGAGATGATAATGGGAGATGACGGTTCGTGGATCGTAAGTACAGCAGACGGACAACTGATATTCTCCGAGGATGCTCTTGCACCGTTCGAGGATGGTCCATTGTAACTTTATCAGCAGCAACTAGTTCAGCAATATTCCTGCATTGCCAGACGCTATCAGATTGCTTTAACTGGAAGTAGTTTGATTTGGCTG
>JAOZLN010000223.1 GCA_029934845.1 Candidatus Sabulitectum sp. | reverse complement strand
AGCTTCTACTGCCTTCCCGAACCATCTCCACGGAACAATTCCATGGGTTCCTCTGGAAGTTCTACCGACCTTTTTGCCCCCGGGGCGGGCAGATATTCCGGTAAGAATTATGCCGGATGGAGATATTGATTCTGCAGTACGGAATACAGACCCAACATTAAAGGCACTTCTCAGGGAATCAAGAACAAACAGGGGATATTTCTGATTAAACATGGAGCCAATACTATTAACCAAAGCTGGAACAGTCAACAAGCATGCAAAGACCAGGGTAGCCAACCATTGACATATAAGGAGGGGACATTTAGATAGAACACAAGGAGATTGCAAAATGAATATTCTGCTTGCACTTATGGTATTACTGGATCCTTCTCTGAGAACGACAGGGGAAGATACAGGGTACTCCTTTCAAACTCAAGACGGTTTAACCGTCTCTTTTCTTACCGGTTCTCAGAATGAATACATAGTTTTTCGATTCGGTTCTCCAGACAGTATTCTTCTTGAGTTTCCACAAGAGCTTTCAAATTCATCCTGGGGTCAGTTCTCATGCAGTTCTTACTTCAGACCAGGTGGAGAACTGAATGAAGGGCTGGAAATTTACTCCGTCAATTTTCTCTTGAATGATACTCTGGTTGAGGTGTACGATAATTACTATTCTGTAGGTTCTGTATACGAAAATGGAATCACGATAACTGTTGGTCCGGATACAGTATTGCAGAGAACAGGAGTATTTGATTCAAGGGTTGGAAGTATGTATCAAATTCATAACAGCTTTCAAGACCAGGAGGTGCTGAATTGAATAAAATAGTGGTTCGTACAACTGCCGGAGAAACCATTAAAGGGTATTCAGGAGATTTTTCCCGGCACAAACCTTCCTTCCTTCTTTCCAGCGCAGACGGGGCGATCAGAATCAATCAGACAATAGAATTGAAGGATCTCAAAGCGGTTTTTTTTGTGAAATCGTTTGATGGGAATTTTCTGCACAAGACGAAACTCTATTTTGACACTGACGCTTCTTACGGTCAGAAAATTACAGTAACATTTAAAGACGGAGAAGAATTTATAGGCCGTGTCGAAACAATGCATTCTGACCCGGATGATTCCGGTTTCTTTATTTTTCCTCTTGATTCGGAATCAAACATAATCCGGGCGTTTTTTCTAAACAGTGCCATAGCAGGAATTCAAATTTACAAGTGATCAAGTAAACCTGTGTATTCAACCATTTTTCCGTTAAAACTCAGCTGCACAGGGTAAATCTGCACACCGGCATGAATTGCTGTTTCCAGAGCCGATGCAAAGTTGGGATCTGTGTTTCTGTTGGCCGCGAAATTTTCCACTTCTCTCACAAACACAAGAAATACTATCACTGCTTTCCTGCCTTGCAGAGCAAGCTCTGTGAGTTCTTTCAGGTGTTTTAAACCTCTGGCGGTGGGAGCATCGGGGAAAAGTGCCTCCTTACCTTTTCTCAAAGTGCAACCCTTTACCTCTACCCATATTTCATCATTTATAAGAAAATCGAACCTGCTTTTTCCAGACGGTGATCTTACCTCTGCTTTAAGCTCGTCTGGAAAGGGCAGAGGGGAGTGCCTGCCCGTAAAGAGAGAAGTTGCAATTTGTCTGTGAAAACTGGTATTTACAAGAATCCACCCTGTTGAGTCTTCTGCCGCAACCAAAGACCATTTTGTTTTACGGAGGCTGTTTTCAGGTGCTGGAATTATCAGAAGTTTGTTTTTCTCATACAAAAGCTCCTTAAGTCTTCCCGGGTCGGGAACGTGAACCTTAACTGTCTCACCGGAAGCGGTTTCAGCCAGAAGAAGGAATCTGTTCGGTCGCGAAAGAAAAACAGCAGGCTCTGTATTGGTGATAGATAAAAGCATATCTGTATTCATGTAGATACTCCTGAACACATTAAGAGTATTTTAACAATTGACCATGCTATTATATAAGAATATCTGCCATGTATCACGGACAAGTTCCTTGACTGTAAATTCACAGGTATGTATTGTTGTAGGTTCTGGATGATAACAATTAATGTATTCAGAGCTTAGTCACTCAAATAAGTATTCTCAACTCTCACAAACCGGAAGGAGATTTTAGATGATATCCAAAATCCTGCTGCTTTCAATATTTTCAATTGCGATTATTTCAGGCTGTTCAGGTGATCCTGATCAGGAGGTTGTTGCTGAATCAGATACACCACCTGTGGAAGAGGCCATGATTGAAGAATCGGTTCCAGAAGAAGCTCCTGTGGAAGTCGAAGTTCCAGCTGTTGATGCCAATGTAACTCTGGAGTCAACAAACGGTGCGTACACAGATGCGGAAGCTATTGACTGGAGCACTATAGTTACCCAGCAGGCCAAAGTGCTTGTGTTCTCTGATCACAGCATATGTACCATTCTGCTTGCCAATTTTGAAACCGGCGAGTATCTGAAAGATGTAGATCTTGAGCCAGGCCAGGCTGTTGTTTACTTTACTCTCAATCAGCCTGCCGAGAGTGTCCCGGTTGCCGGTGTTTATGATCTTACTGTATCTGACATGGAATTCACAGGCTCAGCTTCCATCCGTGTTGCCGGGGGAACAACTGTGATGATCTCCACGTCAACCATAATTGCAGCTGAGCTGGAGATAGCTTATGTAACTTCTGAAGCTGTCACTGGAAGCTTTGCTGTACAGGACAGATGGACTGAAATGTCAGGTGAATTCCAGGCACCGATCATTTAGTTTTAGTTTCATATTTGAAAGACCCCGGTTAAAAGCCGGGGTCTTTATCTTCTGACCCTTTCCCTTGAAAAACACACTGTTCTATCGGTAATTACCGGTATGGAACTTTCAAACAGGCTGTTTTTGATTTTCTCTGTGGCGCTTTCCATTCTTCTGATCGTTACGGAAGAAGAAGGTGTCAGCTCCGGAACATCCCACGGGGTCTGGCGTGGGCAACTTACTACTGTTACTGCCAGAGGCGGGATGCTGTCCACAAGAGAGGGCAATTTGTGGGTCTCCCACAGATCTCTTGCGGTTCTGTCGCTTAAAGGTGATTCATTGATCGTTTTCGGCCGCCGAAACGGAATGTTTATTTCTCCTTTCAGCCTCAGGTTGAAAAGTTCATCAACTCTGCTTTCTCAAATTCGAAGACGGTTTAAAAACAGATTGATCTCAACCATACAAGACCCTGTTTCCCGAGGTCTGACTGGTGGGCTTCTTATGGGGTTTAGAGGGCTTATCCCCGTAAATACGGCAACGGCATTCAAACAGTCGGGAACGTCTCATCTGCTTGCTCTCTCCGGGTTGCACACTGGTATTATCGCTCTTATTCTTCTGTTCGCCGCAAGAAAGCTATTTGGGAAAGGAATTCTTTCCGGTTTGCTGGCTGTTCTGGGAATCGTTCTTTTTGTGGCTTTGTCCGGCGGAAGGGCATCCACGGTAAGAGCAGGAATAATGGCATCATGCGCCGTACTGTGGATGAGCTTCCGGGGGGGAAAACTTAACTTGCTGACAGTATGGTGGTTCGCCTTGATAATATCGCTGATCTTTTTACCGGGAACGCTGAAGGACAAGGGTGCACAGATGTCATACGGCGCAGTTCTATCCCTTATTATTTTAGGTGCAAACCTCCGGGGAAGACACTCGGCGATTTATTCTCCATTGTATGCGGGAGTAATTATCACAGTTTCTCTTGCGCCGCTTATGACCTCAATATACGGGGGAATCTCATGGCTCGGTCCGGTTGCCACGATCATCTCTCTGCCATTTATGCTTTCAGTGATGGCTTTAGGGTTCCTCTCTTTTATTGGGATCACCGGTATTTCCATACTGCTTAAGCCGATCTCACACTTCTGGGTAGAGATACTTCAGCTGTTAAGCCATGATCCGCTTACTGTTCCGCAACACATACTCTATCCCTTATGGGGGATTCTGCTGGTAGGATTAAGAGTTTTTTCCAAGTGGAACAGGTTCAACCGAAGACTTAGATAGAGGTACTGTCTGTTTCTGTGGGAATGCTGTCTGTTTCCAGCGGAAGAGAGTCTGTTTCCTGCGGAACAGTGTCTTCTCCTACAGCAGACAAAAGATCCACAATTAAAGTAGAATCAACTGCTGCTGCTGTCAGCGTGTCTGGAAGAACTATTATCGCCAGAGAGTCTATTTCCGGTATTTCTTCCGGTTCTTCCTCTGGTTCTATTGTTTCCTCAATTGCGGTTTCGGGAAATGACGCAGAAGCAGATTCATCTCTGATGAACCTGATAAAGATGGAACCTGTGTTGTCCAGAGCATTTTCAAGGTTATCAAGACCCACTGCTTCGAACTCGGCACCAAGAGGAAGATCAATACTCATTGTGTCACCGGGGAACAAAGGCCAGGCATCTCTGACATTACCGGGGAAGTGCCCTATAAGAATGGTGAGACCATCGTAGTTTAGAAGGTCATCGTCTTCAACAATAATGGTATAGCTTCCAGCAGGAAGCGAAAGAGAGCGCGATCGCTCAAGAATTGCCAGATGATAGGCACTGGAGACTGTAATAGTAGGAGTTACTTCCAGTATCACAGGCAGGAACCTTACAGTATCTGTAGCTGACGGGGTAACAACAACAACAGTGACGCTGTCCATGTACCCGGGAGAAA
>JAOZLN010000222.1 GCA_029934845.1 Candidatus Sabulitectum sp. | reverse complement strand
ACTTGTGAGCCTCTGCAAGGGTCACAACCGGAATATCTTCTTCAATTGCAGGCACAACAGCTTCCAGAAGAGCAAGTTCGGGGGCACAGGTTTCCTGAATCCGCTTAAAACAGTACTTAAGCAGAGCTGTTTCCATCAGCATTACTTCTGTGTGATCGTTCAAAAAGCCCATTTCGAAATCCAGAGATGTGTATTCGTTTATGTGACGACTGGTCTGGTGAGGTTCTGCCCTGAAAACCGGGCCTACCTCAAATACCCTTTCAAAGATGCCCACGCCCATCTGCTTGTAGAACTGAGGAGATTGAGCCAGATAAGCAGGCCTGCCAAAGTAATCCACAGTAAAGATGTTTGCTCCACCTTCGGCACCGGCAACACCGATCTTCGGAGTACGGATCTCTGTAAAACCCTGAATTCGAAGGAATTCTGCAAAAGCTCCTGCAAAAGCTTCTGATACCTTAAGTCGAGCTCTTTCCACCGGATGGCGAAGGCTCAAAGGCCTGAGGTCCAGATTTGTGTCTATATGCAGGTCAAGAATTTTCTTGGACAGATCCACTGGAGGATGTTCAGCAGGAACAGATATCACTTTGATCTCTTCCACCTGAATTTCCACACTACCCGGGTTTATGGATTTGTCTTTGATCTTTGCGCCTTTCACAAGGCCGGTGATCTGGACAGAATACTCTTCTGCAAGCCCGTCTATAAGTTCTTCATTCCCGTCACGACCTATTACGCACTGAAGAAGGCCATCATGACGACGAAGCACTATAAATGCACCCCATCCCAGTCTGCGAATTCTCTGAACCATACCATGAACGGTTACTTTCTGTCCGTCCATTTCTGATAGCTCCACTGCGCTAAGCAGTTTTTGATCAACAGTAGTCGATACTCTGTACATCAATCATCTCCTGTATTCTGCCCGGCAAATCTTATCAGGCGATTCGGTGTGCCTGAAAAATGGGCCTGGGCTTCCAATATTGCTTTTTCCAGTGCTTCCAGTCGGAGGAATATACCGGAAGGAACATGTTTTACCTTAATCATTCTGTAACGAAGCTGTCTCAGGCTTCTGTGCATTCTGGAAACTGAAGGGATATAGTGGCTGCGAGAACGCTCTCTGAACAGCTGCAATGCCACTGGGCCTTTTTCTAAAGCATCTTCCTTTTCCAGATCAAATGATTTTCTTAAACGGATAAGAGACTTCTCCATAAGGCGGAGTTCCTGTTCTATATCTGCAGCTGTTCCAGAATTTCCACTCATGTTAAAGTTGCCTTATATTCTGCTGTCAAAATAGATTCCACACAATGCAATACAGCTGCAAAGATAGCAAATAACCCTTGAGGAGGGAAGATGAGGATACTCGCAGTAAATCCAGGCTCAACTTCAACAAAGATCTCTGTTTACGAAGACGAGAAAGAAGTCTGGGACCTTAAGCTTTCGCACTCCCCTGAAGAGTTGTCCCCTTTCGGTACAAATATTTTTGAGCAGTACGGGTTCAGGCGTGATGTAATTGTAACTGCTCTTCAGGCTGCGGGATACCCTGTAGAAAGTTTTGATGGCGTTGTGGGAAGAGGTGGCCTGGTAAAGCCGATTCCAGGGGGAACATATCTGGTTGATGATAATCTTCTGAAAGATCTCAAGATTGGAATTCTAGGGCAGCACGCCTCTAATCTTGGTGGCCCAATCGCTGCTGAACTGGCTAAAACCGCTGGCTGTGATGCATTCATTGTTGATCCTGTAGTAGTTGACGAGATGGAATCGATTGCAAAGTTTACAGGAAGCCCGCTGCTCTCCAGAAAAAGCATTTTCCATGCTCTTAACCAAAAAGCTGTTGCCAGAAAAGCCGCAACAGAGCTTGGCAGACACTATGATTCCAGCAACTTTATTGTTATTCATCTTGGGGGGGGGATCAGCGTTGGTGCTCACAGAAAAGGGAAGGTTGTTGATGTGAACAACGCTCTTGACGGTGATGGCCCATTCACCCCGGAAAGATCAGGGGGGCTGCCTGCAGGTGATCTTGCAAAACTTTGTTTTTCCGGAGACCATACCCTGACGGATATAAAGAAGTTGATCAAAGGACAGGGGGGCATAGTTGCCTACCTTGGAACAAACGATATGATGAAGGTTGAAGATGAAGTAGAGAAGGGCAACAGTGAATGGCTTGCGGTGTATCAGGCGATGGCATACCAGATCGCAAAAGAAACCGGAGCAATGGCTGCAGTGCTTAAGGGAAATGTGGATGCTGTAGTAGTATCCGGTGGAATTGCATATGACAGGAGCTTCATCAGCTGGCTGAAGGAAATGATAGAATTCATAGCGCCGGTAATAGTGTATCCAGGCGAAATGGAAATGGAAGCTCTTGCTCTGGGAGCTCTGCGAGTTCTTACAGGCAAAGAGAAGCCAAAGACCTACAATCCCGAATAATCGGAGGAATCTATATGAGTACGAGTAAAAGCTTCCAGGAAGCAAAGCAAAACTGGGAAAGCACGATCCTTGCAAAAACACTTGGAAGATTCCCGGAACGCAAGGAAGAGTTTGTAACCGGCTCCGACAACCCGGTAGAAAGAGTTTACTACCCGGCTGACCCCGATAAGAAGTACCTGGAGGAATCCGGTTTCCCCGGGGAATATCCGTACACAAGGGGTGTGCAGCCCACAATGTACAGAGGCAGACTGTGGACCATGCGTCAGTACGCAGGGTTCGGCAGTGCAATAGAGTCAAACAAACGGTACCGATACCTTCTTGATGCCGGGCAGACCGGGCTTTCTGTGGCGTTTGATCTACCCACACAGATAGGATATGATTCTGATCATGCTCTGTGCGCAGGAGAGGTTGGTAAAGTAGGAGTTGCCATAGACAGCCTTTCCGACATGGAACTTCTTTTCAAAGACATTCCTCTTGGCAAAGTATCCACTTCCATGACGATCAACTCTCCTGCTGCTGTTCTTCTTGCAATGTACATTGCTGTTGCGGAAAAACAGGGCGTATCAAGTGACAAACTCCGTGGAACAATTCAGAATGATATTCTGAAGGAATACATGGCAAGGGGCACATACATCTTTCCGCCAACTGAATCCATGCGACTCATCACCGATATTTTTGGCTACTGCCGGGAAAGCGTTCCCATGTGGAATACCATTTCTATCAGCGGTTACCACATCAGAGAGGCTGGAAGCACCGCTGCTCAGGAGGTTGGCTTCACCATCGCTGATGGAATCGCTTATGTGGAGGCGGCAACCAAAGCTGGCCTTAATGTAGACGATTTTGCTCCAAGGCTGAGCTTCTTCTTTAATGCCCACAACGATCTGCTTGAAGAGGTGGCAAAGTACCGCGCAGCAAGAAGAGTCTGGGCAAAGATCATGAAAGAACGATTCGGGGCGAAAAACCCCAAGAGCCTGATGATGAGATTCCATACCCAGACAGGCGGATCAACTCTTACTGCCCAGCAACCGGATAACAACATTGTAAGAGTCGCGATCCAGACTCTTGCAGCGGTCATGGGCGGCACCCAGAGCCTGCACACGAACAGCCGCGACGAAGCACTTGCCCTTCCCACACAACAGGCTGTTACAATTGCTCTTAGAACCCAGCAGATCGTTGCACATGAAAGCGGAGTAACAAACACCATTGACCCCCTTGCAGGCAGCTACTTCGTGGAAAGCCTCACCGATAGTATTGAAAAAGATACAATGAAATACATTACAAGTATCGACAGCATGGGTGGAATGGTCAAAGCTGTTGAAGAGGGCTACCCACAGAGACAGATACAGGATGCCGCATACGACTATCAGAAAGGCATTGAATCAGGGGACAGAATTGTGGTGGGAGTGAACAAATTCCAGCAGGAAGAGCCTCCTCCAACCGGCCTGCTCCGGGTAGACCCTGCAGTTGAAACTGCACAGAGGAACAAGCTGGCGGCAGACAAGGCAGACAGAGACAATGACAGGGTCAGAACAACTCTTGTGGCTTTAAGGGCAGCATCCAGATCGTCGGACAACCTGATGCCTGCAATTATCGACTGCGTAAGATGCTACGGCACCCTGGGTGAAATTTGCGGTGTACTGCGGGAAGAATTCGGAGAGTACCAGCCTAAGACAGTTGTTTAGTTTAATACACTAAAATGTTCTTTTCTTTAAACCGGGCAGAGGATCAACTCTGCCCGGTTTCCTGTTGTATAGGGTGAACTTATCCTTGCACCGAAAACACACTCACTCTATAATTGTAATGTGGTCTGTTCCTGCTCACTAGAAAGCAATGACATATGAAGCCTTACATCTTTCTGTTAACAATGTCAGTTCAACATTCGCTGTTGACCGATGCAGCCCCCGGTGCAGGTATTTCTGATCCGGAAACGGATTCCTGGATGGATCAAATAGCTTACTTCGAAATTGATGTCCCCGGTGGTTTCTATGGCTTTTCTGTAGGATGCGGCTGGGATGGCAATAGCTTCTGGGTATCCAACGGCGCCGGCATGGCTGGTGCACCAACAGGTATGTTCTACATTTTTAACCATGACGGTGACTATATTGATAATTTCCCCCAGGTGGAAGCGCCGGGCTGGGGTCTTCGCGATCTGTGCTGCGACGGCACTTACATGTATGGCAGCGTAGATTCTGATATCGAC
>JAOZLN010000221.1 GCA_029934845.1 Candidatus Sabulitectum sp. | reverse complement strand
GCTTCAACAACCTGATATCCGTGAAGGTCTATTTCTGTTCTCATTCTTTACTCTTCAGTGGTTTTGCTGCCACCAGCTTGTTGGCCGAGTGCAGGTGGCAAATTCCACCTGGATATTCATTCCGTAATTTGCTTTCTCTGGAAGCAGTTTCATCAGATCAATGAGCTCATTACTGGCGTTTCCACTGAAGCTCTTTGCTTTAATATCAGAATAGGATGTTTCCCTGAATGGTTTTTCCAATCAGGGGCGGCTCCGGAGAAACTCGTTAAGCTTGTGCATAGCCCGGGCGCGGTGGGAGACCCGGTTTTTCTCCTCTATGGTGCATTCAGCAAAAGTCTTATTCAACTCTGTGGAGAAAAATACGGGATCGTAGCCAAAACCTTCTCTTCCAGAATGCCCCTCTGTGATCCTGCCTTCTACCGAACCCAGAAAAACATGTTCCTCTCCCCTGGCAGTCACAAGAGCAATTACAGTTTGGAATGAAGCCCTTCTGTTGCTGTTTCTTTCACCGTTTAGAGCGTTAAGCAGCTTCTTGGTGTTGTCGCGGTAGCTGCAGCTCTCTCCGGCATACCTTGCTGTATAAACACCTGGAGCATCACCCAGAGCCCATACAAAAAGCCCTGTATCATCTGCAATGGCCGTTCTTTTTGTGGCTGTTGCTGCTGCTCTTGCTTTAAGAAGAGCATTAGCTTCAAGAGTTAAACCGGTTTCTTCAATATCCCAGCCGGGAATGATCTCACCTATGGCAATTATCTTACCCTGGTTGATGAGCTCTTTCAGCTCTTTCAGCTTGTCTTTGTTGGCCGAAGCAAGAACCATTTCTCTCATAATTCTCCCGTGGCAGCCTTCTGTGCTGGAATAACAATATCCTGAATGGCATCTATCGCGCTTTCCGACATGGCAAAAACCGTGCTGTGCGCAACAGGACTTTCTTCTGCAGAAGCCTGTATCTCGATAATCATACCATCTTCACCGGCGACAACATTCATATCCATGTCAGCCCTGCTGTCCTCTTCATAGCAAAGGTCAAGGAGTGTTTCCCCCTTAACAACGCCAAGACTCAAAGCACCAATATATTGTTTCCAGGGATCTTTCTGCAGCTTACCCTTCGAAAGAAGCCTTAGAATTGCCAGGCGAAGTGCAACGACACTTCCGGTAATACTTGCAACCCTGGTTCCCCCGTCAGCCACAAGCACATCACAGTCAACTGTTATTGTTTTATCGGACATATCTGCCATGTTCACACACTGCCTGAGGGAACGTCCGATCAGCCTCTGTATCTCCTGGCTGCGTCCCTTAACACCGTTACCGGTTCTATCTCTGCGAATTCTGCGGTCACCGCTGCCGGGAAGCATATCATATTCTGCTGTAACCCAGCCTCTGCCCTTGCCTCTAAGGAACATTGGCACTTTATACTCTACAGTAGCAGAGCAGAGAACCCTGTTCTCGCCCCATGAAACAAGAACACTGCCCTGGGGACCTGGCTGATAACCTGTCTCCAGAGTAATATCCCTTAAGTGATTCCAGAGCCTGCCGTCGATTCTGCCTGTTTCATTCATTCTGTTACCAATCCTGTATCTGTTTTATTGTGTATTTACCTGCTGGAAGGTACTCCTCTAACAGGAATGCCTTCTTCAAATCCTTCAAGAATTTCACCTGCTACGAAAGGGAACAGAACGGTATACGAAATGAAACGACCTTCAATTGTTCGTACAATACCCTGCCAGTCTCCAGGCTTTGGCAAGTCTACAAAACAGGTATCACCACTTGCAAAAACCCAGATACGCTCAATTTCCACAGGTTCAAAACCACTGCAATCCGCCCACAGTTCAATAAGAAGCTGAAGCTCAGTATTTCTGGATTCCGGCCCCGGTGACTCCTGAAGAGAATCCAGTATTGCATCCGAGTTTTCTGACACAAAAATTGAACAAGGTGTAGTTTTCCAGTCGGGGGCCCAGATGGAAGAACTGGTTTCCAGCGAGGGAGTAGTCGAATACTCGGGCATAACAACTGCCTCCAGATTTTCTTCGGTAACAAGTGTATCGGCTGCTGTAGCACTTTCTTCAATCTCAAGACCCATCTTTTTATTTAAACTGTTCATTGCCATCTTTGCAGAAACTCCCATGAGAACTGCAACTACAACCACAATAACAAATGACCTGACAATTCTAGAAGCTTCCGGTCCGGTATTCTTTTTCTTTTTTGCAGGCAATCAATTCTCCCTTTCCGCATATTCAACTATGGACTCAACAATAGCCTGTGCAGCCTTGAAACGGAAGTCCAGTGATTTCAACCACTGCTCTTCCTCAGAATTTGATATGAAACCGACCTCCACCAGTACGGCAGGCATATAAGCTCCACGAAGAACGTAAAAACCGGCTCTTTTCACACCTCTGTTTCTTCTTACAGGAAAGGTCTGACTGAAACTGTTCTGTATTGCTCCTGCCAGATGGCTTGACTGGTTCTGAAAAATAGACTGCGCCATATCCGCCAGCAGAAATGACAGAGGATCATCAGGTACCACGGAGACCTCATCCAGCTCAAGAACATTATTCTCCAGCATCTCAACTGCCCTTGCATCATCAGTTCTTGCTCTGGAGAGAAAGTACGTTTCAAACCCGTTCGCAGAACGATTCTCTGCAGCGTTGCAGTGAATGCTGACGAAAAGATCAGCTCGATTTCTGTTGGCGATCCTGGTTCTTGCTCCAAGTGATACATATTCATCAACACTTCTTGTCAGAACTATTCTCAACTCCGGTAATCTGATTCGCAGAAGATCTCTTACCATTAGAGATATCTCCAGGGTCCTGTCTTTTTCTCTGCTGCCTGTTCTTCCAACTGCACCGGGATCCCTGCCCCCATGGCCCGGATCCAGAACGATACAATCAAAATCTACCAGCCAGGGAGACCCTTCTCCCCGTTCAAGAGCGGCAAAAACGAGCGAATCTGACCAGAGTGTTGTGTCAGGTGGAGCCGGTGGAGACTGCCATGCTACCGGAGGAAGCAGTATTTCCTCGTGTGCTCTGCCAAAAATAATCATTGATGCGGAATCTCCGCTTAATGCCCAGTCTACTGATGAAATCAACAGATCAAACTCGATTGTAACACTGAAAGAGTCTGCTGCAAATCTGTTTATCCATATGGGTAGTGGAATGCTCTCGTCCAGCAGAACAGGTTCATTGAATTCCACTCTGACAGTATTGCCCGATGCCTGAACAACCGGGTTGTGAACCTGCTCTCCAATGAATTCAACAACAACTCCGTCATACCTCGGAAAAATGCCGACGTTTATCAGTGAAAAAATTGAAAGGAACAAAATGCAACTCATTGCTCTCGCAGGGAATGCTTCATTGCAGCATCCATTCTTCTCTTGTTGTCCCGCTCGGCAATATCTGATCTTTTATCGTACTTTGTTTTTCCCTTGCATAAACCGATCTGGATCTTTGCACGACCTCCTTCAGAAAGATGAACATCCAGAGCAACCAGCGTTATGCCCTTCTCTTCTACTTTTCTTCTGATCTTTTTAAGTTCCTTGGAATGGGCAAGAAGTTTTCTTCCTCGATCCGGCTCGTGGTTATCTCTTGCTTCCGGGTACTCTGCAATGTGCATTCCATGAACCCACAGCTCCAGATCATCATCAAACTGCGCATAGGCACCCACGAGACTGACTTTTCCAGCTCTGATAGATTTGATCTCACTGCCAGTAAGAACAAGCCCCATTTCAATGGATTCCAGTATGTGATAATCGTGTCTTGCCCGTCTGTTCCGGGCAATTGTTCTTGCTTTCTCTGTCATTTACACCCTTTCGACAAGAGGAATATATCAGGGGGGATTGACTTTTGCACGGGTTTTAGCATAATTGCGCCTGTGAGAAACGAAGCCGTGGTGGCGGAATTGGCAGACGCGCTAGGTTCAGGACCTAGTGAGGGCAACCTTGTGGGGGTTCAAGTCCCCCCCACGGTACCAGAGGGCTGTAGCGAAAGCTATGGCCCTTTTTCTATGTTAGTTGCATAGCTCAAACGTACAGAAGGGGTATTACCATGCGTGGAATTCTTTACGACAAAGAAAAACATCTTGAGAAATGCATTTCCATCTGGATGGATGTTGGATGGCTTATGAATGGGCAGGAAAAACTTGCAAATCTCTGGTTTGATTCTGCTGATGCTCTTGTGGGTAAACATGTTAATGATGTGGTTGCACTGGGTCTTGCCCACTCTGGAACCTTCCACCATGCCGCTCATTCACAAAACATCTCCTTCTGCGCAATATCAGCGATAACGGTTGCCTTTCAAGGAAGAAAACTGGGGTTTGCCGGCACTCTTACAGCAGAACTTCTCGCTCGCGGCGCGGAAAGAGGTGAAGCCTTCGCCGGGCTTGGAATGTTTGAGCAGGGGTTCTACGACAGACTTGGTTTTGCGAATTTTCCCTATACAAGAATTGCTGAATTCAGACCATCTGAACTGATGCTGTCCGGCTCCTTTTCATCAGATCCGGTCAGGCTGGGAAAGGAGAACTGGCAGGATATTCACCAGAACAGAATCAATCGGTTTCGCTACCATGGCTCAGTAAATCTTCCACCAGTTATAACCCGGGCTGATATGGAAATAAACAAAAAGACATTCGCAATCGGTTTCAGAAATAAAAATGGAGAAATGACTCATCATTATGTGG
>JAOZLN010000028.1 GCA_029934845.1 Candidatus Sabulitectum sp. | reverse complement strand
GGGAACAGACATTCGTAATATCAATTTTACAAGTGATGGAAGCGGATGTACAGTTTCAGGAAAGCTTACGGAGAAAGCTACAATGGTCATCAATATTTATAACTCGGATGGTACTATTGCAAGAAGTTTATTCTCAGGTAGACAATCTCCGGGTTATTTCCGTATGGACTGGGATGGTACAAGGCTGCAGGGGCAGGATGTTTATCAGGGTGAATACACCATTTCAATCAACCTGGAGCCGATATACTCGAGCAGAACATATTTTGATAAGACCTGGCTTCTTGACTTTCATATGGACGGGCCTGAAGAGGTCGAGGAAACCGCAGGGGAGAGGATCTGAGGTACGCATTTCTAGGAATTCTTTTTCTGGTATCTGCATTTTTCAGCGGAACTGAAACTGCCTGTTTCAGCCTTAGTCAGCTTCAGAAAGAAAGAATGTCAACCACTGACAAAGGACGCCGTGCGCTGAAACTTCTGACTGATCCCGGTAAACTGCTCACTTCCATACTGCTGGGTAACACTTTTGTAAATGTTGCAGCTTCTTCTCTTGCCGCAGGTATTACTGCTGATCTTATTCCAGGGGCACTGGGACTGGGTATCGGGGTTCTTGTAATGACTTTTCTGTTGCTTGTTCTTGGAGAGATCAGCCCCAAAACCCTTGCCAGAAGAAAGAACAGAGAATGGATCGAGGCATCATCTTCTGTTATGGAGTTGATGTTGCGGTATTTGTCTCCTGCTGCCCGGTTTCTTACATATCCTGCTGATCTGGTCAACAAATTTGTTCCAGGTATTGAAGGGGCTGAAAGCTTCGTTGCTGCGGAACTTTACATTCTAATGGAGATGGCCAGGGATGAAGGAATACTTGGTGGAGAAGCTGCAACAGCAGTTGCCATACTGGAACTGGACGAGCGGCACTGTGTTTCTGCCATGGTCCCCCGGGAGAAAGTTCTTTTCTTCATGTCAGACTGGAGTGCTGAAAAAATAAAAAATGAAGCAGAGAAAAGCTCCCAGACCGCTTATCCGTTCATCGATTCCGAAACAGGTCTTATGACGGGAATTGTGGATGTGGGAGATCTTCTTGGTATGAATCATTTTGTTGTTCGCAAGGTTCCTTTCTTCCCAGAGTCGGCAAGACTAAGCAGAGTACTGTCTGATTTGAGAGCTTCTCAATGCAGAATGGGTGCAGTTGTTGATGAATACGGAGACTGGACTGGTATTATTTCAGTTGCGGACATACTTGAAAGAGCTGTTTTTGCAGGCTCCGCCGGCGTGCCACTGCCCGAGGGAGTAAATCGCAGCGGTGATGGCTTCCTTATTCCAGCCACTCTCTCTGTGGATACCCTTGCTGTTCTTATGGATTCCGATGCCCTCTCGGCCAGATATGCGGAATCCTGTGGTGGTTTGCTGCAGGAGGCTACCGGTAGACTTCCCGGCCTGGGGGAAGTAATAGAGTATTCCGGTTTTTCATTCAGAGTGATAGCTGTTCATGCAAACTCAGTTGAAAGGATCTATGTGGAGAGGACGGAGAATTCATGATGAGTTTTCTTCTCTTTGCAGTTGCATCTGTATTGGCGGCTTTCTGCAGCGGATCAGAGACTGCTTTTTCAGCAGCTGGTAGAATTCAGATCGCAGCACGGGGAAAAAGAGGAGCAAGAGCTTTGTGGTTCATGGACAAACCCTCCAGATATCTTGCTACGACTCTGGTGGGCACGAATATAGGTGTTGTTCTTACCTCAAGCATCAGCCATGGCTGGGGTGTTAAACTTGGAGGAAGCTGGGAAGTGGTGTTCGGGTTTGGAACTGCCCTGTTTCTGCTGATGTTCTCAGAGATAACACCCAAGCAGCTGGCTCTTTTTAGAAGCAACAGACTTTCTGTTGCTGCTGCTCCCCCCCTTTACCTTTTTAGAACCATCATGTATCCGTTAATTGCCGCAGCTTCAGCAATATCCAACATGGTTGCAGGGTCAGGAACCAGTGGGCGATTCTTTGAAAGCAGAGAGGAAGTCCGCGGTTTGCTCCGATCTTCCGGCGGCAGAAGAGGCAGGCTGGCTTCCTCGGTCTTGAGTATGGCAGAGGTTTCAGTAGCCTCATATTCCAGAGAGTTAACAGATTTTCCCGGAGTTGATTCCGGAGTTGATAAAGAACAGGCGGTTAAGGTGCTGATCGATTCAGGCGAGAATCTTATTCTTATCTGGGAAGAAGTGGGAGTTACTCTGGTCGGGGCTGTTAAGAGCTCTGCTCTTGTCAGGTGGAATGGAGAGGGATCGATCACACGGATATCTGTGGGTCTTCCATATTTTGACAGCAGAACAGTGCCGTTGAAAGTGCTTTCAGATCTCTGGCGCTCAGGTGCCAGAGCGGCAGTTCTTCTGGACGATAACCGTCAGCCCGTGAAACTGGTTACAGCAGAAATGATCCTTACGCACTTGATACCGGAGTACAGTGATGAGCAAAACTAACCCTCTTACCGGTCTTCCCGGCAACTCGTCGATTCTGCAGGAACTCCGGAAACGTGTTATCGGCGGTGGTGGCTCCGTGGCTTACGTAGACATTATAGATTTCAAACCATTCAATGATTACTATGGATTTGCACTTGGCGATTCTGTTATAAGGCGGCTGGGGCATATTCTGGAGGAATCACTACCCCAGTTTTTTGTTGGGCACATAGGAGGGGATGACTTTGTATGCATAGGGGATGGGAATGATTTTGTTAGTGGAGTAGAAACTGCCAGGCAGAAATTCCGCAGTGTTGCATCCGGTTTTTACACCGCTCGCGACAGGGAATCAGGTGGAATCGAAACTTTTGACAGAGAAGGCAGTTACAAATTGCTCCCTCTGCTGGATATATCTGTGGTGTTCATCGACCCCGGAGAACAGGATATTTCTGTCGAGTCTCTTGCCGGGAAAGCAGGCAGAGCCAAAAAACTCCTTAAAGGTGAGCAGATGATTGAACCGGTGTTTCCCCTTCTTGAACAGGCTATTCGATCAGGATATCAGATAGAGGACACAAAGGCTCTTGTGGAAGCATGTGGTGTGTTAAGAGAAGAAGGAGCCGTTGAGATATTGGCAGCAATACTAAGTGGGCAATACAGCTGGAAACTAAGAAAGAGTGCTGCACTGGCTCTGGGATATATAGGCAATTCCAGGTGTAATGCACTGCTTTTGGATGCACTGAATGATTCTAACCCGCATGTGCGTACACGGGCAGTTGAGGGTCTGACTATTTCCATAGGCAGAGAATCCGGAGCGCTGCTTGTACCCCTGCTTAATGATGGTTCTACCTGGGTCAGAAGGGCTGCTCTCAGGGGCATCGGATACGCCGGATGGGATCAGGGGCTTCGTTTTCTTAGAAGTCGTGCCACAGACAGAGCACCTGGAGCAGCCATAAACACCTCCCGGGAAAGAACTGCCGCACTGGAGGGTATTTCCATGCTTGCCCCGTCTTCCGAGGCCGGATTTCTTGCAGGTCTTTGCACAGAAAAAGGTTACTTTCCACAGGATGATGCATTCAAGGCATTGTGTTCAGTTGGAACTGATATTGCCGCCTGTGAGGTTTTACGAAGAGACAGCGTAATTCCAGGGGTACTCAACCTCTCGGGTATGAACCATTCAAATTTGAGAAAGCTTGAAGCTTTGGCTGCCAGATCACTGGGGAAGGGAGATTCAGCATTATCCGGGGCTTTAAGATTTCTGGAGGGCTTTTCTCTGGATTTCAGCCTGTCCACCATTGCCGAGCTTAAAAAATACCTTGGTGTGCTCTCAGGAGATATGTTTCGAAGGCTGGTAATTCTTCTGGACAGTCGTAGTGTTCCAGCAGACAGATCGTGCATCGCAAGAGTTGCCAGCAGAATAGATTCCGGACATCTGATCGGGGCATCAGCCTTGAGTGCTTTTCTGGGATGGGTGGCACGCAGGGGAGGCGTTTCTCCGGGAAGTCTTCTAAAGTCTTTCCTGAGGGGAGATAGAAGGGCTGTAGCAGCCTCTGCTGCCCTGGCTGTACGCACTCTTGCTTCAAGGGACTTGACGCGGATGCAAAATGGAAAGACAATTGGCTAGTCGTTGTATTTTCGGAAGGTGATTAATGAGCGAAACAGTACGAGAGTTACTCGCGAAGCTACGAGTTACTGATGAGCCTCAGCTTTCAGCTTTTCTGCCTGACTCTGAGGGGCAGAATGTAATTCTCAGAAATCTGCCCTGTGCGCTTGTGGTACTGGATACTGAAGAGGGCATTATTCTGGAATTGAACGATTACGCTCTTGATCTTTTCGGAGTGCAGAGGTTTTCGCTGATCGGCAAGACCTTGAAATCCCTGGGTCTTGTAATGGAAGCGAACAGCGATTCTGCTCAGGCGTCTCCGGGGAACCCTCTTCAGGGGCACATAATAGATTCCAGCGACACTTCCATACCTGTTCTGCAACTTCGGAGAAGGGTACGGCTGAGTGGTCGCAAGGCAGACATAATTCTTATTATTGATTCTACTTTACTTGGTGGCAACAGAACAGCTGAGGCCAGTTTCGATCTGTTTAAAAGGGCACTATCAGAATCGAATACTGCGTATATTTTTGCCAGTATCACAGGAGGGGCTCTTGAAAGAGATCTTGAGGTTGTAGAGTTCGGTGGCGATCTTCCCGAGGCAATAAATGAAAAGATTTCTTCAGGAGCATCTGTATCTGATCTTCTCACTCCTGTTAATGCTGCAAGAGTGGTTGAGAATGGAATCATTCTTTCCAGGAATGGCGGCGAAAAGAAACTGGAACTGAAGAACTGCAGATCCCTGAAAATGTATGCAGATCCCAGTGGACAGGTTCTTCTTGTTTTCCCACCAGAGAATAAAGAAAGAAAAACAATAAGAGCAATTACATCCCGGCTGAGTTCCGGAATGCAAAGGACCGTACTCTATATTGCCTCCAGTGCTACCGCAAGGAATTCAGGCAAGGAAATGCTGGAAATGATCGGCTTTCATGTTACGGAAATGGAATCACCGGCAAGTGCCGGTATCATTTTTGACGAGAACCCGGGCAGATTCCACTTCGTTGTTTGTGAGGGCTTCGCAGATGATCCTGATCTTATTGGTCTTGCAGGAGATCTTGATGTGGCAGGAATAGGTCTTGTACTGGTAACAGACGAGAACTTTGATTACAAAGGTGATTTGAAAACAGTAAGAATTTCACCTCCATTAAGCATTAATCTTCTTGCATCTGCTGTTTCAGAGGTCAGTAGCTGAGTCGTGTAAATATAATGTTCATGTTGTCTATCAGGTCTTTCTCACTGTGATTATGGGTAAATTCTCGAGAGAGCTGGTACCGGAGGAGGGACTTGAACCCTCACACCTCGAAAGGTAACGGATTTTGAGTCCGTCGCGTCTGCCATTCCGCCACTCCGGCACTTAAGTAAGGTGGAATGTAATTCATATCCGGCCTCTCGGCAACCTTGACAGAATGGCTGAAATACGGTAAATTTCGCGTTCAATGGGCCCATAGCTCAGTTGGCTAGAGCCACCGGCTCATAACCGGTCGGTCCCTGGTTCGAGTCCAGGTGGGCCCACCATTTAGCTTTAATTGAAGGGCGGGTAGCTCAGTTGGTAGAGCACAAGCTTCACACGTTTGGGGTCGCAGGTTCGATCCCTGTCCCGCCCACCAGAAAAGCGGACACCTTGAGGTGTCCGCTTTTTGTATCCATAGAGATCGGATGGTTGAATTATGGAAGAATTCATCGCGAGACTTCTTGATCTGCAGGACTGCGACAGGGATATCGACAGGCTGAGGGCCGACTTAAGATCAATTCCCGCGGAAATGAAGATCCACAGGAAAGACACAGAGGGTCACGAAGCAAAGTTCACTTTGTTCAGAGATAATCTGGAAAGCATTCGCAGGAAGCAGAAAAAGCTCATTGTGGACAGACAGGATAATGTTACCCGGGTTGCAGACTACAAGAGCAGACTTATCTCATTGAAATCCAACACTGAATACACTGCCATGCTCAAGCAGATATCACATGCAGAAAAGATGAATGGCCAGATCGACAGCAAGATACTTGAAGCAATGTATGAAGAAGATGAGGCTGTGCAGGTTCTTGACAGGGCATTGAAAGAGCGTGATCGCGCGGTTAAAAGATCCACCATACGGGAAGATAAACTGAAGAACAAGCTTGAAGAACTTCAGAGCAGACTTTCACAGATAGAGATTAGCAGGTCTGAGATCGCAGAAAAAGTAGACCCCAAAAGATTGAAATTGTACGAGAAATCCAGGGCTGCAGGTCACCGGGAGGTTGTAACAGGGGTTAAAGACGGCTCTTGCGGAGGTTGTCTTACAAAGATACCCCCCCAGAAAACCGGTGAGATCAAAGGTGGAAAAACTTACATCTGCCCCCTTTGCGGCAGTTATGTTGTCTGGACTTCAGACAGTACTTATTAGTTATCAGTATCCGGCCGGGTGGGCGGTCGCGGGATTCTTGTAAGAGAATTTCGAGGAAAGTCCGGGCTCCACAGGGCAGGACGCAGGGGAAATCCCTGGTGCAGCAATGCAGGGAAAGTGCCACAGAAACGATACCTGATCCGGTTTTCCGGTTTCAAGGGTGAAATGCAGGCAAACCCCGTCCGGTGCAAGGCCAAATAGGAAGAACAGCCCATTGGGGCTGGGGGGCGGCTCGTCTCCTCTGTTCTTCGGGTTGGCCGCTGGAGGTGTTCGGTAACGGGCACCCAAGATGGATGGCCGTCACTGTTTTATACAGTACAGGACCCGGCTTACAGCCCGACCGGATACTCTAATGGAGAAAAAAGTGAAATACAGATGGTTACCCAGGCCTGATATAAAATCGGAAGAAAGTGATTATTCTGCATCCATGGGATTTCCTGATCCTGTGGAATCCCTTGTTCAGAGGCGGGGTTTCGGATCCGATTTTGTTCATTCAGACTACAGTGCTCTGTCGCCGTGGAACGCGCTGCCCGGCGCAGATGCCGCATCTGATATTCTTAAGGAAGCCATTGAAAAGGACCAGCTGATCTTTGTTCACGGTGATTTTGATGCAGACGGCATTACTTCTACATCCATGGCAGTTCGTGTGATAAAAGCTCTTGGCGGCAGGCCAGAGTTTTATGTACCGTGCAGATTTAAAGAGGGGTACGGACTGAGAGAGACTGCAGTCAGAAAATGTATTGACAGTGGCGCAGCCGTTCTGATCACAGTTGACTGCGGAATAACCGCTTTAGAAGAAGTTGCTGTTCTTCGAGACGCCGGTATAAAAGTAATAATTACAGATCACCACAAGCAACTGGATGTTCTTCCTGATGCAGATGCTCTTGTTGATCCGGAGCTTGCAGGCGGAAATGCCGCACCATGGAGGTATCTTTCTGGGGCAGGAGTGATTCACTTCGTTCTAAGAGGGCTCGCAGAGAAGATGGGCGCAGGTGAAATACCTGAGCTTGAGCCCGATCTTGTTGCCATTGGCACCGTTTGTGATATGGTCACTCTTACCGGAGACAACAGGATCCTTGTAAAAAGAGGTCTGGAAGCTCTAAGATCGAACCCGTCAGCTGGAATTCAGGCACTTATGAGAGCTGCCGGCGTTAAGCATGGTGAGCTTACAGCAAAAGACATAGGGTTTGGTTTAGGGCCGATAATTAATTCTTCAGGCAGGATCGCCCATGCAGATCAGGCTGTGAATCTGCTTCTGGAAACGGAACCGAGGCTTGCAGAAGAAATGGCTGTATCTCTGGAGCGTATTAACAAAAAAAGAAGAGGGCTTGATTCCACGGTATTCTCCCAGGCCGGTAAACTACTCAAGAGTGTCGATGCCCATATTGCTGTTACGGCCTCAGAGAACTGGCATCCCGGGGTTATCGGCATTTCTGCCTCCAGGCTTTCCCGGCAGCTGAACAGGCCCGTTGTTCTGATCGCATGGGACGGGGAAGATGGTCGCGGCAGTGCCAGGGGTGTTCCAGGTATGCCTGTATACCCCATTCTTGCTGAAGCGATGAAAAGGGGGCTTCTTTTCAGGTTTGGAGGGCACGAGCAGGCAGCAGGTCTTTCCATTCACCGAGACAGGTATCCGGAGTTCAAATTGTTTGTAGAGTCTTTTGCTGCTTCTCTTTATCAGGAGGTATCCAGCCCAGTTCTGTACATCGATGGCGGTCTGGGCCCTGAAGACTGTAATGCAGGTACTCTGGGTGCTCTTGAGAAGCTTGGTCCTTTCGGAGAAGGCAACCCGGAACCCATCTGGATAACCCGTGGTATGTACCCGGTCTCTTTCAGATCAGTTGGTCAAGAGGGAAAGCACCTGCAGGTTTCTTTTCAGCACGGTCAGGATACTCTTCGCGGGATCGGTTTTGGCATGGGGAACAGAACATCCGAACTGAATCGCCTGCTTGATATTGCATTTACCCTTTCTGCGGATGCATGGCGTGGAGGAGATGCTGTTCAACTTGTGATCAAAGATATTAAGCCGGCAGCAAGGAGACTGAAGTGAGTCTTTCCAGAAGGGTTACAGAGGCTTTCACCGATGGCAGGGCAGAGTCTGTTATTCCAAGGTATACAATACGCCGTCAGCAGGTGGATATGGCCGCTTCAGTAGCTGATCTTGTAGAACTGGAAGGAATTGCCGTATTGGAAGCTGGAACCGGTGTTGGGAAAAGTCTGGCTTACCTGATCCCTGCGGTTCTTTCCGGTCAGGCCTGTGTGATCTCTACAGCTACTCTTACCCTTCAGGATCAGTTGATCGGGAAAGACATTCCCATGGTGGGCAGAATTCTCGGGGAGAAAATTGATGCTGCAGTGCTCAAGGGCAGATCCAATTATCTGTGTCTCAGAAAATGGTTTAACTGGGGGAACTCGGTGGCTCCCGAGCTGAAGGAATGGGTGGAAGCCGGCAATGGTGACCTTTCTCTTTCTGATATAAAACTTGACAGCGACAGGAAAAGGAAAATTGCCGGTGACGGTCTGGATTGTCTCGGTAACAAATGTTCAGAGATGCATCATTGCCACTATTACACAGCAAGGAACAAAGCGAGAAAAGCTCGCATTCTTGTGGTTAATCACCACCTTCTTTTGTGTGGACTTGATTCCGGAGACCTAATTCCTGATGCATGGTTTTTAGTGGTTGATGAGGCTCACAGCCTGGACAAGGCAGCCTCTTCCAGCCTGGGCTATTCCCTGTCGGAACCTATGCTTAACAGTGTTTTTGATTCAATTATTCTAAGTGGCCGAACTGCAGAGAAGAAAACCGTTCTTCTGGACAAAGCCCGTCTTCTTGGTGTACAGATCAACGATCTGGCTGTGTTTGCCGGAAAAGACGGCGAGGTCGAGCTGAATGATATTCTACCAAGTCTTCAGATCATTGCAGACGATGCCGCAGCCTTTCGCAAAGATATCAGGGATGAAGAGGATCTTGCCGGTGCATCTCAGGCTCTGCAGAACCTGGAACGCTCTGTACTTTCTCTGACCCAGGTAAACTCAGCAAACTGGTGCTGCTATACTGAAAAAAACAGAAGAAGCCCTGTGCTTCGCTGTGTTCCTGTTCACCCGGGTTCACTGCTTAGCGAAACTCTTTACAGCAGCTTTCCTTCGGTTCTTCTTACCAGCGCCACTCTTGCAGCAGGAAAATCATTTGCCTACTCTGACTCTCGTCTGGGAGTACCCCCACAGGCCGACAGAAGAATATTTCCCAGTCCGTTTAACTACGCAGAGCAGTCTGTACTGGTCTTTCCTGATGATCTGCCTTCACATAATGATCACGGGCTTATTGCTGAATACGCATGGAGAACCGCTCGGGAAACAGCCTCTATCCTTGATGGCCGCACAATGATCCTTTTCACAAGCTACAGGAACATGGAGCTGTGTTCAGCAGAAGCAGAAAAAAATCCGCTTGAAAACATCCGGCTTTTGATTCAAGGCAAAATGAATCGATCACTTATTCTGGAAGAATTCAGAGAGGATCCAAGAGCAGTGATATTCGGCACAGCCAGTTTCTGGGAAGGTGTTGATCTGCCGGGAGAGCTTCTTCACTCTTTGATCATTGACAGAATTCCTTTTCCAAGCCCCGGACACCCGTTGACAAAAGCAAGGATGGCCGCTCTGGAAGAAGCGGGCGAGAGCAGTTTCTCACGACTTATGCTTCCCGAAGCAGCCGTCAGACTTAAACAGGGGGCAGGAAGACTTATCCGATCAGGAACTGATACAGGTGCAGTTTTCATCCTGGACAGACGGATGAGAACTTCAGGATACGCAAAATTGCTGGTGCGGTCTATGCCGCCTTTCCGAAGAGAGAGCTTTCAGGGTGCCATGAAATTCCTCACGGAACAAGCAGACGGTTACTGAGGTATCAACAGTGAATGGGAGGATGAAATGATTGTCATTCCAGGAACAGGTTTATATCTTGGCCTCAGCGGAGCTGAAGGGAATGCTGATCCGCTTCCTGAGAATGCGATATTTCTTGATCAGGTTCACGGCAATCGCATAGTAATTGATCCCGCAGGCGGCGAAAGTGCTGATGGAATGGTAATGCAGCGGGGCAGTGGAATACCAGCTCTCAGAGTAGCTGATTGTCTTCCTGTGTTTGCGGTGTGGGACGATTTTACAGCGGCAGCTCATGCAGGCTGGCGCGGGCTTGCTGAGGGAATTGTTGAAAATCTTGTAGCTGCCGTTGACAGTCCCTTAAGGTGGCTCATACTGGGTCCGTGTATCTGTGGTGATTGTTATTCTGTGGGAGATGATGTTCGTGAGGCAGTTATTACAGAAGACCCGTCCGGAGCGAAGGGGCATTTACAGGGAAAAGTTGACTTGAGAGGAAGTGCTCTTCGAAGAGTTAGAAAGCTTTGTGGAGATGAATTTCAACTGATAAACATGAACGAATGCACTTTAGAGTCCAGGAATCTGCACAGTTACAGAGGTGACAAAACTGTAAAGAGAAATTTACTCTGGCTTGCAGAAATTGAACGGGGTGAACATATTCGGCAGCTCAATGGTGAGACAGAATGTAATTCCCCTGAGAGGAGAAAGAATTGAAGAAAATTACTTTATTGCTTTCCGCCATGCTTATGCTGGCATGCTCTACCGCACTTGCGGAAAACTCTGGCGATGCAACATCGGTTGGAATAATACCTTTCGGATACAGCGACGATGATTCCCGCTGGATCAGTGGAAAACTCAGTGATTTCCTTATGGATAATCTTGATTCCAGCCATGATTTCTCGCTTATAAGCGAAGATGATCTGGATGATGCTTTTGAAGATATTGGATTTGATCCTGACCAGTTCAAGTACGGCGTACCCCCGGATATGATCATGGAAGCCGGAGAAGGAATGGATGCTGATCTGCTGGTATTCGGCTTTGTGGTTCCCGGTGGTGGAGAAGAGTATCAGGTTCTGTGGAATATAGCTGTGGTTTCCAGTGCCAATACAATTTCCCCGGCTCCGTCCATGGTTCGTAAGAATACGGACCCTGTGAAAGAACTTGCAGAGACCATTGTATCAGAGATCAACAGTCATGTGGGTGCAAGGGCTGATGAATCTCTGAATATGGCCAGATACCACAAAGCCAACAGCTCTTGGCACAGCGCAATTGCATCGTACCTTCAGGTGATTGAAGTCGACCCTGAGCATGTTGAAGCAATGCTTGAGCTCGCGGACGTTTACATGAAAAGTGATGTTGATTCGATCTCAAGAGCCGAGATCGTTTACAACAATGTGCTGGCTATCGAACCGGATAATTCCTATGCCATGAGCGGTCTTGGCAAAGTAGCACTCAAGAACGAGAATTACGAAACAGCCAAGGATTTCTTCGATCAGGCCATCCTGACTGATCCAGACAATACAGCAGCTTATTCAGGCCTTGCAAGTGCATACACTGCTCTTGGAATGACCGACGAGGCAATAGCAAGTTTCGAGTCTGCCATTGCAGCCAATCCTGATAATCTTCAGGCCAGATATGCACTTGGTCTTCTCTATGCAGAGCTTGGCAATTACACAGAAGCTATTCCTCATATAGAGGCTATTCTTGTTGTCCGCCCTGATTACAGCAATCTTCGTCTGAAGCTGGCATCTGCCTATTCAGAAACAGGTAACTATGGTGCTGCTGCAGATAATGCCATAATTGTTCTGGAAGCAACACCTGACGATATCGATCTTGCACTGTTCGTTGCCCAGTACGAAGCAAGAGCCGGAAGAACCTCCAGTGCAGTTGACAGACTTAACTCTATTATTGCATCCAGCGGAAGCAGACAGGCCTACCTGATGCTGGCTACTGTGTACAGAGACAGCGGACAGCGTGGTTCAATGCAGGGAGTTTTCAACAGACTTCACAGTGCCTATCCCGGTGATCCTGTGGCAAACTACATGGTTGGCGCTTTCTATTACCAGAGTGGAAGCTCAAAAGCCAGAACAAGTGAACTTGTTCCTGCCAATATTGGTACATGGGAGAGTGCAATAAGTGAGCTGAATTCCGCCATCTCATTCCTTAACCAGGTAACCGGCTACAGAGCAAGTCAGGCTCAGAATATGGTAGCAGCAGCGCAGAATGCTATCGGCCTCTGCGAAGAAAAGATTGACAGAGTTAACCGCTATTCACAGTGAGTTGAACCTTAGTAACGATATACAGACGGAGGGGCGCTGTAAGGCGCCCCTTTGCGGGTAGAAAGGTATTCAAGTGGAAGGACGATTTCTTGACAGAGTAGTCATTACCGTAAGAGCTGGAAAAGGCGGAGACGGTATTGTGGCTTTTCGAAGAGAGGCATATGTGCCGAAGGGGGGCCCCAGCGGTGGAGACGGGGGCAGAGGTGGACATGTGTGGCTTGAGGTCAACCGGAAACTCACCACTCTTGTGGATTTTACCAATGGTTCCTTCTTTCGAGCAGAGAATGGTGTTGCCGGAGGAAGAAATGATATGACAGGTGCCCGGGGAAAAGATCTTGTTCTTTACATCCCCCCCGGCACAGAGGTTTACAATTTTGATACAGGTGTTCTGCTTGCAGATATGACAGAACCAGGTCAAAGAATTCTAATAGCCAGAGGTGGAGAGCACGGTCTGGGAAATGCCAATTTTGCCACACCGGAGAGAAGAACTCCTCGTATCTGCACCAAGGGCCGTATCGGGGACGAACTGAAACTCAGATTTGAGCTGAAGCTTATGGCTGACGCCGGGCTTGTGGGTTTTCCCAATGCAGGCAAGTCTACACTTGTTTCCAGGATCAGTGCTGCCAGACCTAAAGTTGCCGGATATCCTTTTACCACACTCAGCCCTTCTCTGGGTGTTGTAAAGTTCACAGACGGATTCAGTTATGTGGTTGCTGATCTGCCAGGTCTTATCCGCGGTGCCAGCAGGGGAGTGGGGCTCGGGCTTCGGTTCCTTCGCCATGCCGAGCGCAACAGAATTCTGGTGTTTGTACTTTCGCCGGATATGGAGGTTACTCCTAGTGAGCAGCTGTCCACTTTGCGAAACGAACTGCTACAGTATGGAACAGACCTGAAAAGCATCAGTGCCATGGCAATTCTTTCCAAGTGCGACACTGTAACGGAAGAGCAGGAAGAACTTCTTCTGGCTACACTTCCCAAGGGCACCATGCCGCTGAGTTCTGCAACTGGAAAGGGGGTTCAGGAATTTCTAGAGAGACTGGGAAAACTGATCCTCCAAGAGAGACGGAAAGGTTCAGATCCCTCTTAAAGCTTGCGCTTTCAGGGCAGCCATCAAGAAGTGAACTCCGAAGGCTCTTGTCATTTCACACACCCGAGGTAATCGCAGACCTTGCACCGCATTCTTCAATAAGCAGATCTCTTGATATCTGCTCCGAGCTTGGGATCAAAGCTGTTTACTTCGGTGGTGAAGGCTATCCAGGGCATCTTGCTGATATTCCTGATCCACCTGCAATTCTGTTTTACAGGGGAAGATACTCACCAGCTGAACTGCCCTTCACAGTGGCTGTAATTGGTTCCAGAAGATGCTCGCTGTACGGCAGGAAAACAGCACGGAGGCTTTCTATGGAATTAAGCCGTGCAGGCGTTTGCATAGCAAGCGGGCTTGCCCGCGGCATAGACGGAGAGGCCCACAGAGGTGCCCTCGATGGCGGTACGCCAACGGTTGCCGTTCTTGGCAGCGGTCTTGATGTTATCTACCCCCCAGAGCACAGCTCTCTTGGTGAACGGGTTGCGGAATCCGGATGTCTTGTGTCCGAGTATCCTCCGGGAACCAGGCCTGCAAAATACATGTTTCCCCAGCGGAACAGGTTGATCAGCGGTCTTTCACAGGCGGTTGTTGTTGTTGAGGCAGGCGAGCGAAGCGGTACCATGATAACAGTGGGTACAGCACTTGATCAGGGCAGGGACGTGTTTGCGGTTCCGGGGGATATAAACAGATCATCCACACGGGGCTCGAACAGGCTTCTGCGGGATGGTGCTGGAATAGTTCTGTCACCAGGGGAACTGAT
>JAOZLN010000220.1 GCA_029934845.1 Candidatus Sabulitectum sp. | reverse complement strand
GCAGAAGAACTCTGTATTAATGTCTTCGTAGTTTGCTTTCAGCCCGATGACCGGTATTGTGTTTGCTGGCGGAGTGTCTGCGTTGGAGAGAACTGAAATTGCCAAAAGAATTATTAAGAGGAAAGCCCCCAATGCTGATTTCAATTTCATAGTATTACCATACTTCCTTAGTCTATATTATGTAATATACAGTTTACATCTGAATATGGCATGGATGGGGGGGGGCTCTGTCAAGGGAGAGGATTTGCTTCTTTTATCAAGAGTTGCAAATGATAACTATTAGGTGATTTTTTCTTCTGAGGGGTTGCACAGGGGAAAATTTGAGGGTAGAATATTCATAGTATTTTGAGGTTTTTTACAGTGAGGGTACCAGGGTGATGATGGATGTGTCCGGTAAAAAGCTTGGTAAGCAGTTCAATGAGGCTTTCAGATACGGGATAGTATTTGTGGTTACAGTTGGTTCTGAAGAGGTTGCGTCTAACCTGTACAGAATGAAGAATCTTACAGATGGAACGGTTTTTACCGGTACACCTGAAGAAATATCCGGGAAGTTGAAGTAAATTGGAATGAGCAGATTTTCTTTTTTAAGCAGTAGAAGGTTTCTAAGAGCAGCTCTTGTTGTTCTGGCTCTGCTCATAGTATTTCTTCCCTCACGTTCCCCTGGCAGTTCTCTTACCAGGATCACGTCAGGCGTTCTGATGGTTGTTGCCGGCTTGTTCTTCTACCTGGGTGCCAGTGAGATTCTCAGCGGACTCAGCCTTTCCAGGCGCTTGGTTCTTTCTTTCTTTTCCATTGTTCTTCTGTGGGGTCTTACGGGTTTTGTGGGCATTCTTGATGCTCCGGAGATTCTTCCTGCAAACTCCCACAGGGCTGAAAGAATCCGGGAGCTTGGCAGAAGGATCGATAATGTGGCTGAGGTTGGCAGCGGCCAGGTTAAAAATTTTGTTGATTCCACTTTTACCGGTCAGACCGGTCAATTCCTGGAAACGATCGGAGAAGTTGGAGGCGCAGCAGCAGGTGTTCTTATTGATGCTGTACTTACTTCTACAAGCGTTGATACTTCAAGTGGAATGGATGTTTTCTCAAGAGGCAGCCACAGCGAGGAAGCTCCAGTGGTAATGATCCCTCTGTTCCGCCTTGCTATTCTTGCTGTTTCTCTGATTCTTCTGGCAGCAGTTCGCGGGTTTGTGTACATCGACAGAACACCATTTACAGTGTGGCTTTACAGAATCACTGTGGCCATTGCTTTCATAACGGCTCTTTTGCATGTGATAGGGTTGAATTTTGTTCTTGTTTCAACCAGCGACATATTTATGGGTATTGAACTCGATGTAGCAAGTCTTCTTCTGCTTTTTTCTGCAGTAGGGCTTGGATTTTGTCAGAGATGGGTTCAATATCTCTCTAGAAAAACCCGGATTCTTCTTATTGCAGTAACATTTATCTGTGTTCTTATGGGGCGAGGTATTTACTATTACCTGGCAGGTAACGTGTTTATGGGTACTGGTGGTCTTGATGTTGCTGTAATTCTGATCGTTGGCATATACATTTTCTTCACATTCATTACAATGCTGCTTCAACTGCCCACGGCAAGGATCCTTGAAAAGCGTTACAAAGAACTGGGAACTCTGCAGGATCTCAGCCAGACTCTGCATTCAAGTTTTGAGCCGGATCAGCTGGGTGCTGCAGCGGCAAGGCTTGGCGCAAGGCTGACTGATTCTGATTTTTGCTGGTTCCATATGAATGACGAGCAGGGGGAATATTCTTTCGGTAAGAATCGTGAACTAAGAAATGTAATGAAGAATCTTGATAAAGAATGGTATTCAGGGGTCGAGCGCAGAATAGATGTAAACGGCCATGGATTCATGATAAACAACTACAGAAGAAGTTCTCTGAAGAAGCTGGAGAAAAGCCCGACCCGCATTGCGTCCATGGTGGCGGCACCTGTAGAGGTAAGAGGTGAAAGACTTGGTGTAATTATTGCAGCAAGTGTAAAGCAGTTCTTTTTTGTGGAGTATACAAGAGGATTGTTTGACAGCTTTACAAGACAGATAGCCCAGGCTATTCAAAGTGCCCAGCTTTTTGGAGAGAAACTGCAGAGGCAGACCCTTGAAAGAGAGCTTGAGCTGGCCAGGAACATACAGAAGGACCTGCTTCCCGGAAGCCTGCCGCAGCCGTCCGGCTGGGAAATTGCAGCGGTAAGTATTCCATCCAGGGTCATGGGCGGGGACTATTATGATGTTATAGAGCTTCCAGGAGGCAGAATTGCAGTGGCCATTGCTGATGTCTCAGGAAAAGGGGCAGCAGCGGCAATGCTTATGGCGGCTCTTCAAGCCAGTCTTGGAACTCTGCTTAAAGAAAACCTGTCTGTGGAGGTTACCACGTCCAGGTTGAATGCAGCCCTTTGTGACAGAATGCCTGATGCCACTTTCATAACATTTTTTCTGGCATTTATAGATATTGAAAGCGGAGACATCGAGTATTGTTCAGCTGGTCATGATCCTCCGATCATCTGTCAGGGAATAGACCTTGCCGCTGTGGACAGCCTGGATCAAGGCGGTTTGATACTTGGTGTAATTGCTGAGGCACAGTATCAGATGGGCAGAATAAACATTGCTCCAGGAGGAAGGCTGCTTCTTTACACAGACGGTATAACCGAAACTATGTCCCCCTCTGAAGAGCCGTTTGGTGTGAAAAGATTAACAAATATCCTGACCCGGCATTGCGATCAACCCGGCAAATCGATCATTGAAACCATAGGTTCTCTTCTTGAACTCTTCCGTGACAAGGGCGATCAGGAAGATGATGTTACTGCGCTGGTGGTTGCAAGAGATATAGAAAAAGGTGATTAATATTATTGAGGCAGTTAAGAATTCTGTTAACGATGTTCTTAACACAGCGGATCTTCCAGCTGAAAAACTACAGAAGATATGTAACCTTCTTCGTGGATCAATGGAGGATTATCACTGGGTTGGTTACTATCTTGTAAGTACAGAGTCGACATCAGAGTTGATTCTTGGACCTTTTGCCGGCGCAGCTACTGAGTATACCAGAATAGGTTTCGGCATGGGTGTGTGCGGTCAGGTTGCAGACTCATTGACTGCTCGTGTGGTGGATGATGTGAGCCTGGAACCAAATTATCTTTCCTGCAGCCCCGACATCAGAAGTGAGTTTGTCGCCCCTGTAATATGGAATGGCAAACTGGTTGGAGAGCTTGACCTTGATTCAGGGAAAATGGCGGCTTTCAGGGAAACTGATATAGAGCTTCTTGAATGGGTTGCAGGGGTTACCGCTGAAGAAGCTGCCCGTGTGGCTGGATTTCACATTGCAGAATAGAATTATAGACAGGTCTGCGCTTTTCGGCTTCATGATCATTGGTATTCTTATAGCGGTCGGTGTGTTCACAGACTCAGTCTACCTAATTGCCGGTGGGCTGATCGTCTCTATGTTTGCCGGTATGTTTCTGGCTTATCCTCCCAGGCTGGCTGCAATGCTGTTCGGTGTTCAGATAGTCTTCACAACCGCCTTTCTGAACAGTTTTACTGTTTATGCAGGCCCTTTCCGAGTAAGTATTGATGACCTGCTCCAACTGTGGATATTCTTTCTGTGGATCGGAGCATTCATAGATGGTCAAGGCAGAGTAGCACCCAGTCGTTCAGGAAAACTGATAATTTTTCTTGTGGTTCTTGGTGTTATTGCATTCTTTCGCGGTCTGCTGGCAGGCTACCAGGCCGAGACAGTTGCCTTGTTCACAAAAACCATGATTGGGTATCTGTTCTTTTTTCCGGCGATGTGGATATTGAAAGATCGCGGGAACATGAAAATACTTGTATCAACTGTTCTTGTTGCTTCTGTTCTTGCAGCCCTCTGGGTGATTATTAAGGGTTTTGTCGGAGGGGAAGGAGTTTACCTGCGGGCAACCACGGGTCTTCGCGTATCATCCCGAGAGGTTAATGCGGTTGTGGTTGGTCTTTTTCTAATGGCGATGCTTTTATGGAAGAGGAACAGATCTGTACCACTGCTTTCAGGTATTGCTACTCTACTGGTTATGGGTGCAGCGATTCTTCTTGGTCAGTCAAGAGCGCTGTGGCTGGCAGTGTCTGCCGGTGCGCTTATGGCATTCGTTGCCGATATGAGCAGGGTGGGTAAGGGTGGCTTTAAACTGGGAAGGCTGCTTTCAAGGGTAATTCTTCTTCTGGTATTCATAGCAGGATCAATTGCTTTTGTGGCTGCAGCAGGTCTTCTTTCAGCCGGAGATGTTGCAGCTAGAGGGGGAGGTGCAGACGGGGGGTTTGCAGGCGATGTTTCTCTGTGGGCAAGATTTCTCTCCTGGTGGGAAATCATCCGTACGGTTACTGCTTCGCCATTCACTCTGCTTTTCGGCACAGGTTTCGGTCACAAGATCACCTACTTCAGGCCTGATCTGCTTGCACGGGTCTCAATTCCTTTTGTGGATGGAAGCTTTTTTCAGTTGCTGCTTAATCTCGGTCTTTCCGGGTCTGTTGCTCTGGCATTCCTGTACGCCGGCGGAATAGCAGGGAGTTTCCGGTTATCAATAAAGACAGATTCCCCGGGAAACACGGTGCTTGCACTGTGGCTTACCGCATCGTTTACCGCACTTACCATAGCCGCCCTCAGCGGCTCACTTCTGACCAACTACAGGTTTACGTGCCTATGGGCTTTCATG
>JAOZLN010000027.1:5105-14474 GCA_029934845.1 Candidatus Sabulitectum sp. | reverse complement strand
ATGCCTTGAAGTTCAGCAGGGCTCAGACAGGTGCCATTGTATTCTGTTCAGCATTTGGTTCTTCCACCTTTCTGGGATATTCCATTGTTGTTCAGATGTTTCCCAATACCCCGGAGGCTCTCAGTGAAGCGGTTCTTATTTCAGAGATAGGTGTTGGTTATCCCATTTTTATTCTTGGTCCTGTTCTTGCGGCGTATTTCGGATCAAAAAGGCCAGGGAGATCCGATTGGAAAGCATCTCTGGGATTTTTCCGGTCGCCTGTGTTCTTTGCTCTCTTCGCTGGTTTGCTCTGGAGCATTCTAAGGATCCCCGGAGAAGAAAACATATACATTGCACCCTTTTTCCGTCTCGGTACGGTGCTGTCCGCAGCGCTGACTCCTCTTGCTATCCTCTCCGTCGGCCTGATGTTCAAGAAACCCGCTGTCCGCACTATTCTGATTCCTCTGGGTATAGTCATTATTCTAAAACTGATATTGAAGCCACTGCTTGCAGGTCACCTTGCAACATGGTTTGGCTTCCCGGAGCTGTGGAGGGAGATCCTTGTTCTAATGGCTGCCATGCCGTCTGCAGTTCTTGGTGTGGTTTTTTTACGGCGCTACGGCGGTGACGCATCCCTTGCTTCCACGATTCTTCTTGTGACCACTCTTTTGAGCAGCTTAACCCTTTTAGGTGTATTCTGGCTGCTGAATTGAAAGGATCACTTCAGAACAATGAAACTTTCTGAAGCAGTTATCCCGCTGGGAGCTGTGGCAGAGACGAAATAGATGCCAACTGGAAAAGAGCCAAGATCAACAGAGCGCAGAGTGTTCTGAGGAAGGTTCACCGATTCACTGACCACCCTTCCAGCAAGGTTGTAAACAGCTACATCATAGGAATTTGATATACCGGTAATCTTGAAGGTAAGTTCTTCATTGGTGTGTGGATTGGTGCTGAGCATAACCACCTGGAATGGTGATGGTGGGATCGGGTCAAAACTGTTCACTCCAAGAACTTCAAGAGCAGGATCCATAAAGGCAGAATAAGCAATAACAGACTGCATCACTCTGTCGTAGGGACCGGTCATATTCGGTATTTCAAGATCTTTTGCTGATGTGTATGCAAGCCCCAGTGAAGAGGCCTTGTTCTGGTATACCTGCTCTACGGTGAAATTGCAGAGTCTTTCTGAAGAGCCAATTTCGGGCCAGTAGCCCTCCCAGCCCCAGGATGTGTTGAAGAAACCTGCTACTCCGCCGCCATCAGGCAGTGTTAGAAGGGTGTCCGGAAGGCAGGGAATTGAAGCACCGGGCTCAGTGAAGTCACCCACATGGCAGCCTACAGAACTGTGAATGCCGCTTCGGCCGGGATTGTTGAAACCATCCATCCTTGAGATCGAAAGAATACCTGCATTATCTGCCCAGTAGACTCCTCTTTCATTGCCGTGGCCCGAGTAGTGATTCCAGCCTGTACCGGAATAAAGAACAGGGAAATATGTATCAGGGTAATCTCCAACAGATAATTCATAGGCTTTGGTCAAAGTAAAATTGGAGGGGAATTCCTCGGCCATGATCTCGCAGCCTTTTGCACCGACATATCCAATATCATCGAAAAGCATTGCACCGCAGAGTACTGCTTGTTCGTACCATGTTTCTGAAGTGCTCACATTGGCATAAACTGTGTTTTTTTCATAAATCGCCACAGCACCTTCAACGGTAGAAAAGAGAAGCCTTCCAAGAAGAACATCTGCATAAAGATCAAGGCTGTCTGCCCACTCTCCGTAAATACCATTGCTGTTGGCGTCCCATGAACCATCAAGATCAG
The DNA here is from genome assembly GCA_029934845.1 of Candidatus Sabulitectum sp. Classification (GTDB taxonomy): domain Bacteria; phylum Fermentibacterota; class Fermentibacteria; order Fermentibacterales; family JCC-6; genus Sabulitectum. The sequence continues at coordinate 12,677 of JAOZLN010000027.1, read as the reverse complement.
CGTAATAAAGGTCTGAAGGCGCTAACTCAACATGCCCCTCGCATTCGGTGTAAACCTCACGGACGGGAACAACTGTCTCGTCTCCGGCCAGAAGTACATATGTAGTTCCTTCATTAAATGCATAATGCCTGATGCAGTTTCTGATGTCTTCCTGGGTATCAACTCCGTCCCAGCTGCCGTTAATATCTTGAACTGTCATGGTTTGAAATGAGATCCCCTTTGTATCCAGAAGATCTTCAAGTATGGATACTTCACTAAGAAAGTCCTCACCTGTGATTATCAGATAGTCAATGGCAGAGTCAGTACCGGGCAGAGCAGGAATAGGTTCGAAAGAACCATCATACTTATCCGCCAGAGATGCTGCACGGAAATTTACCATCTCGATCTGTTCATCTGATAAATTTGAGTGTTCCCGGACATTAGCCCAGATCAGTTCTACTGTGCACGAAGGAGACAGCCCCAGTTCCTGTGTGGCTGAATCGTAGATCCATGGATTTACCGAGCATGAAACAATTGTGTACGCATCAAGAATGTGACCTGTATGAAAGGAGAAAGACTGACCACCAGGTGGTATGCTGGTAGTGGTGGCAGTGAGTGTCTGGTGGCTTGACCTGTCTGTAGGCTGAACAACAGGGGCACCGGCCAGAGCAGCGGGAAGTTTTTCAGTGTATGCCGGTTGCTGGAAATTCACTGAAAGAGAAAGAACATCACATCTTCCGCGAAGAATAAATACCCTGGAAACAAGGGGAAGAAAAGGTGCCCCGGGCTGGGCAGAAAAAAAGCCCTCGTTCTGATCAACTGATACGGTGACTATGTTTTCAATCCCCGGATCGGAAACAGAATATCCAGAAGCGAATGGCGTGAAAGTATCACTCTCAACTGAAGATAGCAGAAATACTAGAATGCCTAAAATGATTTCTCCCCTTTTGTATACTGGCAGAACAGATGTCTAACATACTCTTCAACCCCACTGCAGTCTATTTGTTCCAATGTTCGCGGTGAATATATTCCCTTCTATGAAACTTGCAGTACTTTGTTACATAAGAAATAACGGGAAAACGCTTATGATGCACCGTAATTCAAGACCCGATGATATGCACTTCGGGAAATGGAATGCGCCCGGCGGTAAGATCGAGCCAGGTGAAAGCCCGGAGGAATGCGTTATCAGGGAGGTTCTCGAGGAAACGGCGCTTACTGTTAAGGAACCTCGTATGAGGGGAATACTTACCTTTCCAGCCTTTGATAAAGAGGAAGACTGGTATGTGTATGTATTTACAGCAGATGAGTTTTCGGGTAGTCTGCAAGAAACCTGCGACGAGGGTGATCTGTTCTGGATAGAGGATCACGATCTTATGAAGCTTCCTCTCTGGGATGGAGACAGAATCTTTATGAAGTGGCTTGATGGCAGCAGATTCTTCAGCGGTAAATTTGTTTATAGTACATCCGGGTTTGAGTCTTATTCAGTTGTCTTTTATGGAGATCGTTCAGAGATTCCGAACGAAACGATGTGAGGTTGTCCATGTCTTTGTCTTTGCAAAATGAGAATTCTCCTGTTTTACAGTTGGATGATTCGTGCTTGATCGTTGACTGTAATGGTGCTGCAAGCAATTTCATCGGGCTGGGGAAAGAGGATATCAAGGGAAGAAATGTTTCTGATTTCCTTAATACTGATTGCAGAAAGACCCAGCTGTGTATAGGAGAAAAGAACTATTTTGTCAGTCGTTTTCACCGCTCTTCAGGAGAGATCTCTGATGTTGTAATTCTGGCAAGTCATATTCTTGAGCACAGTAAGAGAAGCCATTTTCTCACCCTCTTTGATGTTTCCTCTGATGGATCTGAAGCAGGCAATGCAAGAAGTGCCGCACTGAAAATTCTTATAGGGGATATTGCCCACGATTTAAACAACATACTTACCGGCATTCTAGGTTCGTTGAGCATTCTTCGTGAGGACGAGGTCACAGGGAAAGTTCGTGAAGAGCTGTTAAAGAATGCTGAAGAAGGAACCATTAGAGTAAGGGAAATTACCTCAAAGATGCTGGCATTTTCCAGGGGAGAGGTTACACCGGTTCAGATTCCTGAAGAAACACGTTCGCCGGAAAGAAGACAACCTGTTACGGTAGATGAACCTGGACCTGGAAGGCTTTTGCTTCTGGAGGAAAATAAGTTCGTTTCACAGACAACGGTTGGAATGCTTATTACACTGGGCTACAGAGTGGATACGGTTATGGACGGAAAAGCGCTTCTTAACAAATACAGAAACTCCATGAAAAGCAAAGAGCCATACCATGCTGTGATCATGGATCTTACCATTGATGGTGAAGCCGGAGGTGCTGTATTAATAAGGGATCTTTTAAAAATTGATCAGAATGCTGTATGCATTCTTTCCAGTGGGTTTTCCGGCAGCGAAATTATGATAGAATACAGTTCGTTCGGCTTCAAAGCAGCTCTTCCAAAACCGTATACTGTTCGAGAACTTTTTGAATCACTGAATACTGCACTCATGCGTTAATGGAACAGAAACACGTTTGAAGTCGTATATAGTTTACAGCTGTTATGGAGGGTTTGCATGAAGGAAGAATCAAAGATCGCCCTGTTTTCAAGTGGTGCTTCGGAACCAGTTGGTCCATACAGTCAGGGAGTTGTTTCAAATTCAATTGTGTTTATCAGCGGGCAGCTTGGTATGGACCTTAAGAAGAAGAGACTGGTAGAAACTGTTGAAGATCAGACCCGTCTGGCTTTGAACAGTGTTAAAGCAATAGTCACCCAGGCCGGAGGATCTCTGGACGACATAGTAAAAACCACAATTCTTCTTGCAGATATGGATGATTTCGGTGCGGTTAATGGGGTGTATGCCCAGTTCTTCAGTGAACCTTACCCTGCACGGGCAGCTTACCAGGTCGTAAAACTTCCACTTGGTGCCATGGTTGAAATAGAAGCCGTGGCAATACTGAAAGAGAGATAGAATGCTGAGTCAGGTCTGGTCAACGGTAACAGGTTCAGATGGTTTTACTAAATTCATCCTTCTTCTGATTCTTTTTCTTTCCATTGGTTCATGGGCGGTAGCAATTGCAAAACTAAAGGAACTGCGAAGGATCATGAGTGCTTCAAGGGTATTTATGGAGGCCTTGAGGACCACAGGTCGCCCGCCGGGCGGAGATTTTGTTAAGAGCTCAGGAGACATGGGCCCACTGGCAAGAATGTACACAGAGGCTGGAAGGTATCTTGGTCGCAGGAAAGATCAGGGCCGTGATGAACCCCTGAACAGGGACGAAGTAGCCATTCTGCACAGCGCTCTGGAAAGAGAGGCAAGCGAGGATCTGGCACACAGAAGTAGAAATCTCGGCTTTCTCGCCACTGTGACCAGCGTCAGTCCCCTCTTGGGTCTCCTTGGAACCGTATGGGGAGTTCTTACAAGTTTTATCGCCATGCGCGAAGCGGGAGTTGCAGATATCAGTGCTGTTGGCGCTGGAGTAGCTGTTGCGCTGACCACAACAGTTGCCGGTCTTCTTGCGGCAATCCCTGCCAATGTCTTTTACAACTACGCTGTTGGTAAAGTCGATGACCTTGCAGGAGAAATGGATAGATTCCTAAGCGAACTGGTGGATGTCTGCCGAAGAGGATCAATACAATGATAAGGCAAGGGTACAGGCAGTTCTCATCAATAAATGTCACTAATCTTGTAGATGTCACATTCGTACTGCTTGTTATCTTTATGTTGAGTGCTCCGGTTATGCAGAGAAGTACGGATGTTACGCCTCCATCCACCGATCAGGGACAGATCATTCAAAGACTGGACCCGGGTACTTCTCTTGTTGTAGAGATGGACAGACTGGGAAACATGACTGTGGCCGGTGAAGTTATCGCTCCGGAAGACCTCTCTTCTCTTGCTGAAGCAGCTATTACCTCCGGCAGAACCGATGCGTATCTAAGAGCTGACGGTGAAGTACAGTATGCAATACTCGCTGGTGCCCTTACAGAGCTCAGGCGTGGGGGATATGCGAATGTCGGTCTTATTCAGGAGTCTGCAAGTGGAATCGAGTAATCCATTTCTTAAGCTGCCAGGCGTACAGAGTTCCGGAAAAAGAAGCGATCTTTACCTCTCCGCCGGTATACACACCGGAGTTCTTCTTCTGCTTGTTCTGGTGGGATTATTTACTGGCAGCAGTGAGACTGCTCCCATGGGCGGCGGTGAATTTGTGTCTGTGGAAATGATCGTTCTGGACACTGGAGACACCCCTGCAGAGATTGTTGAAGAAATAATCCCGGACCCGGTGGAAGAGATACAGGAAGAGATAGAGGTAGTAGAAGTTATCGAGGATCCTGTGGAGTCTGAGGTGGTTGAGGTTCAAGAGGTAGAGGAAATAATTCCGGAGCCGGTTGAAGAGGTGCAGCAGGAAACCGCTCCCCAGCAGAATACTGAATTTATGGGAGTGGGAGCAGAAGGGGAAGCCGGAAGCGGTGCACCTGGTCCTGCCAGCTACGAGGGCAGGGTGTTCAGTGCAATAAGAAGAAATTTCAGAACATCTGTAAATCCTTCTCAAAGCTATCAGATAAGCTTTACCGTAAAGCTGGATGGTTCCCACAGCTACGAAGTGGTAAGAACCAGCGGAGACAACGCTTTTGACAGAGCAGTAACTCATGCTCTTAACAGCGCCAGCATACCGCCAATACCACCTGGACGCACATCACAGGTTAACTTACAGATCGAGTTCTTCGGCCCGGATGTTTAGCAGCAGCTATTTTTAGATGTATCTTCCGGGGTCACCTGACCCTTGTCATCGCCCCCTCAACAACCTTCCGGTTTCTTTTCAGCATCCTTTTCCTCGATCTCTTCAGGAACAGGCGTAATCGAATCCATTGTTTTTGTGATCATTTTGTATAACCTGCAGTATTCGCTCTTAGTGATTTCATTAGTTTTCCTGATGGTCGGTATATGATACAGGCCCTTGTGGCCATCCCGATTCATCAAGCCATGCCTGCGGGTAACCAATCTCGTGAGCCATGTGTCCGGGGCTGTTGATGTATCCGTCATCATACTTTACTATCATAAGATCTGCAAAATTCCACCATGCAGTAACAACACTGTCAGCGTTTGATGCACAGAAATCAGTAACAAATTCAATACTTTCATAAGACCCGGAAGCATTAAAGATATCAAGAGCGCGGACATCGGAGATGGCAATTTCAGCAATTTCCTGTATTTCTATCGCTTCCTGTATTTCCTCGATATCCTTTCTCATATAGCTGTATTTAACAGCCGCCCAGTTGGCGACGAAGTTAAATGCCCACCAGGCACTCTCTCTGGAATAGATGCCGGGGTTGCAAGTCTGGTAAAGATCCGGCAGATCACTTACTCCGCAGTAGAATGGCACAAAGCAGGTTTCAGCTGGTTTGTCCGGTCCGAACCAGGTGATCCCTCCAATGGGGTCTGGCAGCCATGATCTTCCCTGATTCACATAAACATAGCCGCAGTAATCCACAGAGAGTGGTCTTTCCCATGCACCTTCCAGTGGTCGGTCAGGGTTGTTCACATCTCCGCTTCCATCTGCAGGGCCATAAAACCGGTAGGGGTATCCGAAAGGTCCCGCTGCTGTACCGGCAGTCATGTCGAATTGTGTGCCTTCGTAATGGTCCCGATGAAGCCTCATTACATCTCGAAGAGCCAGAGGCTGATCCGGTGAGATGCTGAATGGGTAGTATCGGGTGAATCCATCCTCTACCCATGGGCTTAACTCACGAGAAGGAGCAACGAAGGTCATTACCCGCCAGACTCTTCTTAAGCTGTAGTACGGATGGTTGTATTCACCTTCGCTTACGGTCCTGAGCCAGTCCATTTCGCCTTCAGCCGGGCTCCACCAGCCCAGAGCCTCGCATTGATCAAACAGGTTGGAAGAGTGCAGAAAAACAGATTCATCGTCTGAAACATCCCTGATCCTGAATTCATTTGCAGCAACAAAAACTTCACCATCCGGAACCTTCTGCGCTACCCACATCCCGCTGGTACTGTCCGAGGTTCCACAACACATTTCCATTACCCAGGCTTCCTCCGGGTCTCCTATAAGCAAAGTTTCACCGGTTCCCCAATAACCGTATTCATCAATAAGTGAGCCTATTAACAGAACAGCATCTCTGGCAGTAGTACATCGTTCAAGTGCCACTCTGGATAACTCTGCAGAATAAAAGATTCTTTTGCCTGGTTCGGGTCCGAGCTGCATTTTCACACCGCAGGTGCACTCACCTATCATCAACTGGTGTTCGTTCATAACACCGTAACTACCATCAAAATATGCGTATGTATGCTCAACTTGCGGGATTTCTCCAAGGGGGATGCTACTTGCGTAATCCGGTGTGTTGTATGTTGAGCCGCGTTCATCACAGACAATACGGGGGTAGGAGAAGCTGTTGTACTGTGGAAATTCTCCCAGGGCGCAGGCAGAACAATAAACAGGCCGCATTGAGCCGAGCTCATGATCAGCAGCTGGAACAAACACCAGTCTTTGATCGGACAGTTCGTTGTCGTCCGAATGTGTTACATACATTGACCCATCCTCTGATGCCCCCGGGGTAACGATAATGGTGGTGCAGGCAGCTGCAACACCAGCAACGATCCACAACAAGTTAAGATATTTACCCATACAGGTTCTCCTTTGTTTGGTTATTTTGGCTATTCTTACTATAGAACAAATCCTGTTGTAAGAGTAGGAACAAAATAGCATTTGCTGGTCTCCAATAGATATAACCATGGTGTTTCTTCTGTTTCTTTACATGTTCGAATTCTTTTCGGGGTGCCAATAAAATGCTTAGGGGTCGCTGGGCCATTTGACAAAAGATGTCTGTAAATAAAGACCGTACAGTAAAATAGTTCATATTCGATAATTACTGTCTTAATGAAAGAGCTTGGATTCGATTTAGCAAGAGTATCCCTGGTGATTGATGCAATATCTAAACTCTCAGTGCTTTGTTCAAATCCTCATGCTCAAATGCTGTAGACATTCGATCAATTTCCATTCTTGATATTCCATAAGCTTTAGCTTTGCTGTTCCAACTAGAAACTGCTAGAGCTATTTCACGGACGTACTCTTTTGCTTTCTCAATTTCAATATCAAAATATTCGGAAACTTCAAATGCTGAATCCAAAGATGCTTCTTGATCATCTATGTTAATTGCCGAGGCAAGAATTCTCGGAGCTATATCAACTGGAGTAGGGTTAAGATCATATGCTGGAGAAAGAATCCATCCGCTTTTGCCATCATACAAGAATCCATGATTTCTCATATGATCATCTACATTGGATATCAGGATTGTAAAAACAATTCGACGCCACAGCTCGTGCATATCAGTTCTAGGATCTGCACCATGGCTCCTGATTGCATCGACAAGTTCCAAATAGCTGTGTGTTTCGTTGTCATTAGCTGAAATCATGCTCATCCCTGATAAAAATGGAATTCGTATGGAACTTTCCCTATCAAATCTTTTCAGTATTAGTACATGCTTTCCTTTGACAAACTCAAGTCTTCGTTGTGGAACTCTAATTCCTGATAGTTCTGCCAAATCAAGGGCGATTGCCTCCCA
>JAOZLN010000027.1:0-5005 GCA_029934845.1 Candidatus Sabulitectum sp. | reverse complement strand
CGCGATGCTCGACGCATAAGCATTCTGCCCCATCTATCAGGTGCTGAATCCCCGATTGCACCAAAGATACTCTTACCGATATTTGTATGATGAGAGCCCGTCTCAGTCGTTAAAGCTGGCTCTAGTGCAAAACATTTTGGAGATCTTAACCAAGAACTCGAATATTCAAAAGTTGCGCTTTCTCTACGACCGCGGATGTGTGCCCACAACCCACCAACAAGAGTTGTTTCTCCATTAATGTCAATATATACGAATACGGGTTTAGCCATACTACTCCTTGTCTTTTGATCTTTGTCTCTCTCTTCGAATTCTTTGTGGCAACCGTTCTTCTTCCAGCATTCGACCAAGAGAATCGTTTTGGACATCTACAAGATCCTGGAGTCTATCAAGAAGATTAAGTGCGAGAAGTACTGAGCCAAGTATTCCAATTGAAACGCCCAACTCTCCTTTTTCAAGCTTGGATAGAGTTATTCTGCTGATGCCAGCTCTTTCAGCAACTAAGGCAACAGGCAATCGTCTACGTATTCTGGCATCTCGAATGTCTTGGCCCAATTTCCTAACTGCACGTCGCACTGGAATCGGTTTGCTACTTCTGGAATTAAGTTTACTCATATTCCCAACTATCTCTTAAGGTAAAGTATAATATACGCTAACACCCCTAATGTATACAATACTTAACCTTAACGCAAATTGGGTTATCCCTTCACCTTATTGGACAAAAGCATCCACTATGGGATGCCAAGTAAACATCTTCTTCAGAAAGATTGAGGTAGCCCCAGACTAATAAATGGAATGCGGTAACCAACCCGCGGATATCAGTATGATCAGACCGTCGATTGAGTGACACCGGTTGCTGGTCCCTTGATAGAAAGGAAAAGACAAAGAAAAGTCTGTCTTTCCTTAACTGGTCCAACCATATCAGTTCGAAAAGTGTCTACTACCAGGTGCCTATTTCTTGTTGCCTCAGCCAGTGACAATTCTACTGGTAGAAGTTTGCGAAAGATGCACAACAAGACACACGACTAATAATTCATTACTGCCTTCAGCTCAGTTAACGAACACCGCACTTTACTTCATAATCAACATGTAGGAGGACAGCGTTTTATTTAATAACATTTTATGTTTTTATTGCCCAACTCATGGTCTTACCCATTAATTTCGAGACGCAGACATCATGGGCAGGACGGTGTAATGTTCTTGGTCCTGTTTGTCCGGTACATCAGAGAAGGCATTATCTCTTCAAGATCGAGTTTCAATTCTGCTGTATAGCATCTTTCCACATCCAGGTTTGCCATAAGATTTGCCATGGCGAAGTTGCCATCTTCACTTACTTTTCCTCTGAATATCTCCAGATCATTGCAGGTTACAATAATATCGTTGCTGAAGTCCACCATCTCCGGATGAAGAAGAAGACGGATCCTGCATAACCTGTTTACCGTAATATCGAATTGATTGTCGGAGAAGGCAGCTTCAACTCTTACCGATGGATTCTGTCTTGGAAAGAGCCAGTAGTACTCCGGGGGATTGAAACTGTCCTGGAGATAAATTGTTTCGCCGTCTCTCTGGATTTCTATTGAAAACCGGTCCCCTGCATGCATTTCACTTTGAAGAAGGCCAATGTCTTCAAGACTGTTTACAGGTTCATCCATGAAGCCTGTGATGATGTCTCCATCGGTAAGTCCAATTCTGGCAGCCGGTATATCATCATCCAGTGTGCCGGCAATCAGGATTCCGTTTCCCTCATATTCTCTGTCAGGATAGAAACCGAATTGAAGTCTGTCGTATACAAGAAGAGTGTTGTAATCCATGTCCTCACCGATCAGCGGCCAGGATACAATTGAATCAACCATGAGCCAGTCGCAACCGGAGGGCTCTCCTGCTTCCCAGATGATCTTCTCCGGGAATCTGATTCTCTCAGTTTCTTCCAGAAACTCGATCACCCTGTCTTCTATCTGGGGCAGGTAAGACGGATCATGTCTGAAGCCCGAGAATGTATGGTACTCTATCTGTGCTCCCGCTTCTTCTGCAAGGGCAATAGTGGGAGCCATCTTAGCAACAGGATACAGCCCGTCCTCGTCGCTGTGGGTAACAATTCCCGGTCTGTTGGAAAGACTTGGCAGGTAGGTTCCCCTTTCATTACTTAATGCCGCAACACCGATGTGTCCGGAGAATGCCATGTAGGCAGCAAAGTAGTCAGGATGAAGCATCATAAGAGAGAAACTTCCTGATGCACCATCGGAAAACCCGCCAACGAATACCTTTGAGTCATCAATTCTGAAGGTGGATTTCATCCAATGCACAATACTGATTACTCCTGCTTCCCCAACCGTGTCCCACCAGACAGCATCCAGCTGTGCGCAGGGAAAGGCGATAAGATATCCTTCTTCCAGAAGACGGGGAATCAGATACCATTCAGATAAATCGGCTGAATCCATTGTTCTGAGGTCTGGAGTACTCACTCCACCATGAAGCCAGACGAATAGAGGGGTTGGTTCTTCCGGATCATATCCTGGTGGAATGACGAAGTAGAAGTGTCTTGTTACGCTGTCAGGATAGAGAATATCTGCTGTTAACAGGGTGTTGTTTACAAAATCGTTTTCTGCATCCGGTGTGCTGTATATATCAGCAGCACAATACACTCCGGAAGTAAACTCGCGAAATTCAAAGATGCTTATCTCTTCTGTCTGAGAATTTTCCGGTGATGTCCCAGCTACTGATATCAGAATGGAAGCAATGATCAGGAAAAACATATCCACCTCTTTCACCGCCAAAGTTGATTTCTGCAGGATCGATCAATAGCAGGATACTGCATGAAGCAGTTGCAGTATGTCAACTGTACAATATTTGCTTTACCTGAGCTTCCGTGCTATTTATCTGGACAGGTCAGATTATTGGAAGGGAGTTGAATGGGCGGTTCACAGTATTTTGTTGTTGCAATTCTTGTGGCTATCGTAGCACTGCTCTATTCCAGGAAACTGTCTCCTTCTGTGATATTCCTTTCTGCGGCGGCAGTTCTTGCATTTTCCGGCATTATCTCTCCTTCAGAAGCTCTAGCCGGTTTTGGCAACGAAGCCATAGCCGCAATGCTCATGCTGCTTATTCTAAGTCAGATCATCTGGAGAACCGGTTTTGTGCAGTGGATATTTGAGGTAAGGCTTAAGCCCTCAAACAGGTACAGGGTATTTTTAGCACAGATGATGCCTTTTGTGGGGGGAAGCTCTGCTTTTATGAACAACACTCCTGTTGTTGCAATGATGATCCCTTTTGTAAGTGACTGGGGAAACAGGCACAACATCCCTGCATCTAAATTGTTGATGCCTTTGTCGTGGGCTGCTATTCTTGGTGGAATGGTTACGCTTATAGGTACATCCACAAACATGATAGTGAACAGCCTTGTTGTTGGAGCTGGAGGAAAAGAGCTCTCTATCCTTGATTTTACTCCCGTTGGCCTGATGCTGTTCGCCGGAGGTATGGGTTATGTGCTGTTACTGGGGTACAAAGCACTTCCCAGGCGAAAAAGTCCTTCAGAAAAACTTGCGGAAAGCCCCAGGGAATACATCTCTAATCTTATTGTTGAAGCGGGTTCAGAGCTTGTTGGCAAAACAGTGGAATCAGCAAGCCTGAGAAGCCTGAAGGATCTTTTCCTGGTGGAAATACTTCGCGGTGATTCTGTAATTGCACCTGTTGTCCCCACTGAAGTTCTGGAGGCAGGGGATCAGCTTCTGCTTGCAGGAAAGATCTCTGCGGTTGCAGAGCTTGCAGCTGGAAGAAAGGGTCTTTCTCTAGCAGGAAAAGAAGATTTTCCCACTGCGGAGAAAATACATGTTGTGAAAGTTGTTGTTTCTCCCAGATCATCATTCATAGGCATGAAAGTAAAAGACAGTAACTTCCGGGGCAGATTCGATGCGGCAATTCTTGCAGTTCACAGGCAGGGCAAAAGGCAGGAAGGCAAGATCGGTGATATGAAACTGCGGTCCGGCGATCTTCTTCTGCTTGTAACCGGGGAAGATTTTGCAGGGTCAACCAGAGATACCGAGGATTTTTTTGTGATCTCCATGATAAAGCAGATACACAACATCGATCTGAAGAAATCCATTTTCATAACAGCTTCAAGTTTCTCATGCATACTTCTCAGCATATTCGGAATAGTTCCTCTGTTCAATTCTCTGCTTGCCCTTATTGCAGTTTTTCTGATCTTAAGAATTGTTTCTTCCAGCGAGCTCAAGCAGATGATAAATATGGATCTGCTTGTAATAGCCGCTTTTGCCCTTGCAGTTGGTAAAGCGGTACAGGTTACCGGTCTGGGAGACTTGCTGGCGGGTTCTGTTGTTGAATGGTTTGAACCCTTCGGAGTTATCGGGGTGCTGGCTGCAGTTTACATAACAACCAACGTACTTGCTGAGTTGATCACCACCACTGCTGCTGCAACACGGTCTGCTGATAGTTGTGTGGTGGATGCAGTAAACAATATTCCATTAATTACAGATCCAATTACACTTATCGCAGATGTAAGCCTAATAGAGATAGCTGGAGACACCACGACCAGAATGATTTTTTCTACTGCTGCCCCTGAAAGTAATCGTAGATTGTATAACTATCGGCAGACAAACCTATTCGCACAGATAGGCTCTACATCGGACAATATTAGCACAGGACTAAAAAACCAACGCTGTGGCTTAGTATTCAATGGGACAGAAGTAGAAGCATTTTCTAACGGGGTGGGGAGTGGGAGTCCAGCCACTACTGGGAGTGTTACAGGTGGGGCGACATCAATGTTTCTAGGCACTAACGCAGTGGGAACACAACTACTATTCGGACACATCTCCAACTTCCAAATATACGATAAGGCATTAACAGAACGACAGATGGGGTTCATATAATGACGAAGCACAGAACACTTGACCAGATGGATCAGGCGATGAAACCTTTCGCTGATCCACTTCCTCTTCCGTTACCGGTACCCTTGCTCGACTTGCCACTGAAGAACAGTCTCGACATGGTGATA
>JAOZLN010000219.1 GCA_029934845.1 Candidatus Sabulitectum sp. | reverse complement strand
TCGATTTCAGATTTATTCATAATGACATTGGTGGTAATGGTCGTTGTTCTGATCGGAGTGATCGCAGCGGCAGCTTTTGTGTTCTTAAGGGGAGGTACAAGATCGGCTGATGCTGCATCAACCCGCTCCACCGAGGGAAGTGCTGCCCGTCTGGCAGCTTCAGAAATAGAGTCACTTCTAGACAATGCTGCTTATCCCGGAGATCTTTACCGGATTGAAGAGCCCATACTGGAAGCCTCTTCAGACAGGTTTACTTTTGTTTCCAACACAAGAAACACAGGTGAAGCCGGGCTTGAGGATCAATTCACCATTGCCAGTTCCAACGGCTCAGTTACTGTGACTGATGGCAACGGTGTGGATGTCATGCTTCCCTTATCTGATGCGGAAATTGCATTTTCCTACACCGATCATACAGGGCAGACAGCAGTTGATCCTGCTTCTGTCAGAACGGTAAGTTTCACTATCACAATGCCGTCAGGTCTTGAATACAACGGATATTCATCTCCTTACAACCTTGGCCTTGCCGATCTTTCCCGTGATGAGTACGAGGAATTGTATGCGGCAGCCGGCGGGCAGATGAGCCGTTGGACAGAGTACAAGTTTGAAGAAGATTTTGAAAGCGTTGGAACCATGATCTACGAGGACGGCATGGAGGGTGCCCTTGTCTGGCAAGCTGTGATCGACGAGGATTTTGAATCAATAGTTGGCTGGGCAAACGATTGGGAGACCTGGTCCAGCAACCCTCAGGGCAGGGTAGACAGGTACAGCGATGCCTCTCTTGCGTACGAAGGCAGCTGGTTTCTGGGGCTGGATTGCAGCTCGGTTGTAACCAGTGACAACATGGCCATCTGGAACGTCGATCTAAGTCCCTACATTGGTGACGACCTTCGGCTGCATTTCTACTGGAGAGAATTCTCGGATGAACTGGACAGCCAGGACGGGGTTTTCCTTCCAGTATTTACCGAGGGCGACACTCTGGTGGTTGATCTGGAAGACTTTTCCGGTTTCAGAAATGGAGACAACAAAGACTGGACCTACTGGACAAATGACTACGGACAGATCGTTGTAACTCAGGATTACCCTACCGACGGTAACTACCTGAACATGGATTCCCGCAGAGACGGGGGAGCCAACGAGTGCAGAGTGATGAACACTTATGACCTTTCCGCTTATTCGGGAAGCAGCAATGTGTGGCTCAGGTATGATTTTGCAAACAGAGGAGACGAGAACAACGCCGGTGATTTTATCGGTATAATGTCCGGCTCTATTCAGGGTACTCCTGTTGCTCAGGTCTCACTTAGCCCGGCTTCCTATCCCAGCGGATCATGGATAACAAGGGAAGTCGATCTGGATGCTCTGGTTCCTGCAGGGTACAACTGGTCCGATTTCAGAATAGTGTTCGCTCAGCAGGATACCCACAGAACAACTTCTGCAACAGGATTAGACGGTATAAGCATCGATAATGTGCGTATCGTTGAAGAGCAGGCTGGCGAGTGGGATTACACAAACAGAATTCTTGCCGCACCTGCCAGTTTCCCTTCCTGGACAGAAGCGGAGGTCGATCTGGATGCCGCTGCAGCTTCAGCTGGCATTCCCTTCTCTTCTGATTTCAACATAGGATTCGGTGCAAGGAACAATGCACCATACCCCAGTGACGGCATAATGTATGATGCAATTGCCATTGAAGAACAGGTTTGGGGAATGACAGGCTGGACCCACGGCACATGGGATCCATACACTGTTGATGAATGGGAGGCAATAAACAACTCTGCAAATGCGAATCAGGGAACCTGGTACTATGCAGTGGGTGGAGACGGTGACTACGGTACAACTGTTACCCACGCCTGGCTTGAAGCTCCTGAACTGGATTATACATCCTATGCTGTTGGTGACAGAATCGCACTTGCTTTCTTTCACAAGTATGATTTCTCCGGTGGCTCCGGATGCAATGTTAAGATAAGCTCTGATGGCGGGGCAACATGGAACATCATAGCACCTTACTACGGCTACTATGAGACCTCTGTTCCCGGCCTTGGAGGTGAGCCCGGGTGGACAGGAACAAGCGGTTCTTTCTCCACTCCAGGCGCAGGATATCAGTTTGGTGTTTTTGATGTTACCGCATATGCCGGACAAACTGTCAGAGTAAGATTCAACTACGGAATTGCTGCTGGAGACCCCGGAGCAGCTGGCTGGATCATTGATGGTCTTCGCACCCGTGAGCAGGCAGACTGGCCCCAGTCATATACCGGAACTCCGGACTGGTTTGCCTATACAGCCAGCCCTGCAGGTTATGATGACCCTGATACAACACCAAACGGAACCAGATGGGCTGGAAACGATATGTACCACGGGTGGTTGAATGGACGCTATTATGAAACCGAGCATGCGTCCAATACAGTCTCAACTTTGGTTTCGCCACCGGTGGCTTACGATAATGATGCAGGTTCCGGGGACTTGATCTACTCATACGTTGAGTTCACAGCATGCCCCAGGATCAATGCTTCAGTTGGAACACTGTCTTTTCTTGTTACAGCGTATACAGACTTCGCTCCGCCAAGCCATTTCAGTCTTCTTGATCACACCGGCTTGCAGTCAGGATGGGGCTTGTACCGTTACAGGATCGATAATCTTCCAACGGGGCTTGTCTGGACCAGTAACAGAACAGTTGTGTTCAGATGGGGATTATCCAGTAATGGTTCAACCCCCAGGTACGGTGGCTGGAATCTTGACAATATCCGCTGTTTCACAACCGATTCATGGCTTCCAAACATGGAGAATGGGGTGGTGCTTCTTGACGATACGGATATGAATGAAGAGCGTAAGCGTCTTCTTGATTCGGAAAGAGTATATGTTTCACCTATTTCTCACGAGTATTACAATTATGAGGCAATATATACACCGGAAACTCAAACCGGCCGGGAGGATTTATAGATGAACTTGAAGAGGCTGATACCTGCAGTACTGCTTGTTCTGCTGGCAGTGGGATGCGGAGAAGATTCAAGCGGCCCGTCTGATGAGCTTGCTGTAACTGTTACAGCACCGCCTGCCGGTGGGGCATCCGCTGTTGATACTTATACAGTTACCTGGACTTCTTCATCAACCGGTACGGTTTCTCTGTTTTACAACACAGTTGCAGGTCCCATAGGGCAGCAGTCAATTGCAACAGGTCTTTCCGCGTCGGGTTCTCATTCCTGGGACCTTTCAGGGGTTGCAGACGGTGAGTATTTTGTAAGGGCAATAATCACCAGCGGTGCTTCAAGCGGTTCAGACTGGTCTGATGGAACCCTCTCTGTGGATCATTCAAGCGGCGACCCTGCAATTACCGTGACCACTCCTGTCGAGGAGGGTGCTTCTGCCGATACAACATTCTCGGTTCAATGGGTTTCATCCGGGTACGCAAGTGGAATTGTCAACCTGTATGTTGATGCAGACACCGACCCCTCTTCCGGTCTGATCGAGATAGCAAAGAATCTGGACGATTCCGGAGAGTATGTATGGGATTGTACCTTATTTACCGAGGGATACTACTACATCTACGCCGTTATCAGTGACAGTACAAACCAGAACACTGATTACAGCCCGGGGATACTCGCTGTGGACCATGGCGGATTGAACCCCGATTTTTACATAACAAAGCCACCTGCTGCAGGGGCACAGGCGGACAACATCTACACAATTCAGTGGGAAAGTACAGCTCCCTTGAATTCAACAGTAGACCTTTACTACGATACTGACGAGAATCCGTCTTCCGGTCTTGTGGAAATAGAGATGGATATCTTTGACGACGGTTACTACTCGTGGGATTGTTCTGCTGTACCGGAAGGTACCTACTACATTTACGGTGTACTGGAGACTTCCACTCCGCTTTCAAGAAGTATTTTCTCTGTGAGCCTCGGGGGTTCAAAGGGCACCATCGTAACTGACTACAGCAACGGAACTCTAACAATTGCCCATACAGGGCAGTATTCAATAGAGGTTACGGAACCGCCGGTTTCAGGAGCAGCAGCAGACGAAAGTTATCAGATCGTCTGGAATACGGATGCACCATCTTCCGAGCAACTGACACTGTACTATTCAGCTGATACTACTGGAAGTGAACTGTTCCCCCTGGCGGTGCTCGAGCCACCTGTGGGAACTTCCTACAACTGGAGCTGCAGCGCTATAGAGGAGGGCAGCTGGTACATATATGCCGTTCTTGGTTCAAGAGGCATGGGTTCAGACTGGAGTGCCGGCCCTGTGAATATCACCCATGAGGATGAATATTCGTTTAACATGGATACGCCGCCAGCTTCCGGTGCCACTGCTGATGATAACTACTCTTTACTCTGGTCCACCAATGCGCCTGGAGCAGCCTATGTATCCCTTTACTACAGTGAAACTTCTGAACCAGGCGGTACTGTTTTCAGTATCGCTTCAGGTCTGCCCAACAACGGTGAATTCAACTGGGATTGCAGCAGCGTGTCTGAAGGCGATTATTACGTGTACGGCGTGGTAAGTGATTCAAGAAATCCGCAACCTGCCCATAAGGGTTCAGGAAGCGACTGGAGTGACGGTACTCTTACTGTGGATCACTCCGGGTATTCTATGAACATAACAGCACCATCCTCTCCCGGTGAGCCTGCGGATTCATCATTCACCGTTCAGTGGAGTGCTTCCTGCGGTGCAGGGTGTCTCATTGATCTTTACTACGATGTTGATA
>JAOZLN010000218.1 GCA_029934845.1 Candidatus Sabulitectum sp. | reverse complement strand
ATGATTCCAGAATACCGGAATCCTGGACAGTGCACAAACTGTACGAAGACTATTCTGCACACCCCAACAATCAGATCGATCTGTATAATCAGGGTGTTTCATACAGCAGCCTTAATGGGCACGGGAATCCAGGTGGTGTGTACTGGTATTTTGATCCTCCGAAAGGAATAGTCACAACATCAAACTACTGCGATATGACTAACTCTGGAATGCCAGTGGTCTTTCACTCTATTGCCTGCAACCCGGGACATCTTCAGAATATTGCCTGCATTGCAGAGCGGTTGATGCTATGGCCTGACGGAGGGGGAATTGCAGTAATGTTCAATTCGCACTGGGGTTTTGGCACTCCCCCTGCGTTTGGTCCCAGTGAATGGCTGGAGCTGTTTTTTGCAGAGGTTCTTCTGCAGGATGAGCAGTATGAGATAGGGGTTGCGCATGCCGTTTCCAAGGATGAATTCAAGGCGAATGTAAGCATATCCATGCAGAACTGGATACTGCAGGAAAACAATCTTCTTGGGGATCCGGCGCTTAGATTCATCGCAGGGCAGATGGGGATGGAAGAGGAAGCATATGATCCATTGCCGGCATCTCCTGCTATTTTTACCCCAAGCCCCAACCCTGTAAGTGGCTCATGTGCTGTGAACTTTACAATGCCATCCAGTGGAACAGCAATTGTAGCAGTCTATGATCTTTCGGGCAGAATTGCCGCAACGGTTCACGAAGGTGTTTTGTGTGAGGGACGGGGAAACCTTAACTTTGATGCCTCCAGCCTGCCTTCAGGATGTTACAGCGTTGTTCTTAACACACAAACTGGGTCTGCCTCTGCACATATGCTTGTTTTGCACTGAAGTTGCCTGAGTAATAATATAAAGACCGTCAATGAGATTTAACGGTTTTTGTTAGAATCCGTTGGTGCTTGTTTTCTCGGGAGGTTCCAACTCTATGCGCTCTTGGTCGGGTCTTATCATGTCTTCGATGAAGAATCCCGCAGGAAGACCAAACCCCCTTGAGGGAAGTGCTGTATATTTTTTTTCTTTCCTGGATGGGTTGCAGAGAATGTAAAATGGAACTCCGTCGCGCTGGGCAGCACGAACAGCGGCTTCTGTTATTTCAGGAAGATCGGCAAAGTACATTTCACACTCCTTCCCCCAATAAATACACAAAAGGGAAGGTTTGTGAAACCCTCCCTTTTTTTCTGTGCCCGCTTCTACCTATGGGGGTGTACGCCCATATTTGAACCGCTGCGACCGCTTTGACCACGGTTACCCATTCCCGAATTCATGGAACCTGGATTGAATTCTGCCAGGGCAGCAAGCTGCTCGGGGGTCAGAACATCATGAATGTTCACAAGGGCTTCTGCAATTATGCTGTTGGCGTCTTCCATTGCTTCCAGTCTCTGATTCAGAAGATTCTCTACTTCAGAAACAGATAGACTGCTTGAGGAAAATAGTTCCAGGAAGTCATCTCTGTGGCTGCCGGGGTCTTCTGTTCCTCTGATGTTTTCCATGGATTCACGGGTTTCTTCCATTATGTCTTGAATAGCCTCTCTCTGATCATCGGTAAGATTCAGCATTCTCATCATTGGCAGCATTCTCTGGAAAAAGTCACCATCAGGTCCACTATGCCCCTGATTGTTACCCATTGGTCTTCCCTGCATTCCTCCGGGCTGTGCTACGGCTGATCCGGCAAGCAACACTATGGCCGCCAGCATTGCTATGATTGTGATTCCTTTTTTCATCTGATCTTCCTTTCGTGGTTTGGTTACTCTAAGTACAGATGTATAATGAGAGCTGCTCAGGACGGAAAAGTTAATGCTGTGTAACGAAATGTAACAAAAAAGGGGGAGCCACCAGGCTCCCCCTTGTTCTCTGGCTACTTCAGTGGCTTAAAAAGAAGCATTGGCCCCAATTGCCAGGAAGAATACTTTTTTATCAAAAGTTTCTCCTGTGTAGATGCCAACTCCTTCACCCTTGTCGAAAAATGTTGTTCCTCCGGCTATGGTGAAATCCATGATTTCATTTGCCTGCCAGTTAACTCCTCCAGAAAGAAGACCGGCGTCCAAGTTGTATTCAAGGTCGGTATAGGTGGAATCACAACCGCCATAGTTGGAATAGCTGTATCCCAGTGCACCGGAAAAGGCATTATTGAACTGGTAACGACCGCTTATGTTTGCTTCCCAGCCATCTTCATATGCATCAGCTATACCGTCATCTTCACCCTGGTCAGCTGCTTCAAGGAAGTAGTAATTGGCAGAGCAGCCCAGTCTGAGTTTGTTAGTGGCCATCATTTCAACACCAATGGCAGCAACAGCAGGAAGGTCTCTTCTCTGCTTGGCTCCGTCTGCAAGGTATGGCATTAACACATCCCATGTTGATGCTACATTTGCAGTGGCTTCAAAATCAAGAGCTGTTGCTGTCTCATATCTGGCAGCAAGGTTGATCCGGCTGGAGGGTTTGTAATCAATGCTGATCAAAGCTGACATGCCAGCTGCATCTCTGTCAACATCAAGCTCGGCAGATGTAGTGCCAACAGGAAGACCTGTTGTCATGTCTACAACAGTAAAAGTTCCCTGGCCCTTGTAGTTTCGGTGGCCGGAGGTGTATCGACCGGAAACTGCTGCACTGAAGCTCTGGTTAAAGGCATAAGCAATGCCTGCGATCCCTCTCATGTAAAAAGAGGTGCCTTCCATAGAGCCTTCATTCAGAATGGCTACGTGTGTTGGTCCGTATTGAGCTTGAACCAGGCCAGTCTGCAGCAGAGGCATAATGAAAAGGCCGTCGGCGTAATCAACACTTCCGCCGCCTGCGGGGACAGTAAAGCCTCCAAATGCAGCGATGCTGCCTGTTTTGTAAACAGCATAGAAGTTTGGAATAAAAGGTGTGGCTTTGGTAGTAGATACTTCGGTTTCCTCAGAGGCTCCAAGAAAAGTGCCTGTGATAGTGTAATCTTTCCCAATGTACTGACCACCGAAATTAAGATGAATTCCCTCATCAATAAATGCAAGACCGGCGGGGTTATAGGTAACCCCGTCTGCACAGTCGGTAACTGCATTTCTAGACAGTTCCATAAGATATTCGGCACTTCTGATCCCAAGAATATCGATGTTTCCAGCAAGGGCCAGACCTGATATAAGACTAAGCAGGCAGACCATCAAAAGACCACGCATGTTCCCTCCTTCGTAAAAAATAATTCGCAAAACCAAGCACTCGCTCAATCTACCCACAGAGAAGGGGTTGGTCAACATATGCAGAAGCTTTTGGTCTACAAGCTTAGTATAAGAACTCTGGGATAATCGTCAGGGTTCGAATCAAAGGCTGCTATGCCGTAGGGAGTAATGGTAAAAGAATAACCTGACAGCTCAAGCTCCGGGTCAACAACCACTGTTTCAAAGGGAACAGTCTCTTCTGCAGAAAACAGATCGAAAGTAGGATTGGGTTCCCAGCCACGCTGAACCCATATATTTCCCTGGTTATCCGTGCCAATTGAGCCGGTGGCGTAGTAGTGAGCTGGAGGCTCGTAACTTACGCCTGCCATCCTGCCGCCTCTGCCTGATGATGCCATAGCCTGCATTCTGTATTCATATGCCTGGATGTCTTCCTCCAGGTCTTCATTGGACTTTACAACCGGTGTATAGTCTGGAAAGCTCAGATCGTACATCTGGGAGCCATCCAGTGGATACACAGATACAGTGTATTCTTCACTTGCTGGAGCTGAGTAGTAAAGATTGTTTCTGTCTGATTCCAGTCCCGCCTGGGGCATCATAATTCTCTGGATCATGTTTTCAGGGGAAAAATCATCCTCGTTTTCGAAGAAGACATGAATTGTGTCCGAATTTTCTTCCCAGAGCGCTACCGAGGTTGTTAAGATTCCTGCATCTCTGTTGAAGCCTCCCTGCTCTCCGGCAAACCCGGTTCCAGCTGCAGTAATAACGAACGGTGCTCTGTTGGTGAAATTTGAGAAAGTCTCTGAATGCTGCAGATCAGCTCCGAAGATCTCGACCTCTCGACTGAAAGGATCAGTTACAGCTATTCGCCCATCTCTTAGGCAGGCTATTCCCTGTGGGCTAAGAAACTCACCTGGAGCCTCGCCTTCTCCGCCAAATTCACCCAGAAAACTTCCTGATGGAGAAAAGAGGCTGACCTTTTTCTTTTGAGTGTCCAGAATTGCAACATTACCGTCCTGAGTGAAGTCTACATCTTGAATTACGCCGAAGACGTAGTTGGAATCTCCCAATTCTACACCGATCTCTGCGGTTACATGAAGCAGAGATGTTCCAGCTTCAATGGAAAGATCTTCAGAGTTAGTTTCTGAAGGATCAGAATTGCAAGCTAAAACAGCAAGGAAAAGTGCTGGTATCATAGTTCTCTTCATAGTATTCCCCTCTTTACAGATAAATGATAATGGCAGGTTGAAGCAGAAATATACTTCTCGGAGAACTGTAAAGATTGTAACAAATTGTAAAACCCGCCTCCGGTGGGGGAGGCGGGTGAACCGATCTCAATGGTAAAGAGGGAGGATACCATAAAAAGAAACCGGCGTTTTTCTCTTTAATGTTTCTCGAAACTCTTACGGAAATCTTAAACAAAAATCAGGCAAAGTCAACCCCTGAAATGTTTCTCAAGATTTGCATAAAAAAAGGGCATTTCCGCCCTGAAAAAAGACACCTTGGCGACCCGAACGAGACTCGAACTCGTAACTTCCGGCGTGACAGGCCGGT
>JAOZLN010000217.1 GCA_029934845.1 Candidatus Sabulitectum sp. | reverse complement strand
GATGTCGAATGTGTCTGGCGCACCACTTCGTATTCTCGGCAGTTCCGCTGCCTACCTTCTGATATGGTATGAATCTTCTGATTCATCTTCTGCCCCTTCACCTACTCTCCGAATCTTTGGTAACCATCTCGCAACAAAGGTTCAGGCCTTCGGCTGACTCTGCGAATCCATCACAGAACCTCTCGATCCTGCTAGCACAAGGCAGATTCACAGACCTCCCGGGGTAAGACGCGTGACTTTCCTCTCATCTACCCGCCGCATCTACGATGGCTCGGTTCCGGATGACATTGGGCTTTGCATACTCGAGACTGCTTACCCACCGGCCACCGCCTCATATACGGTTCGTGTTACTCGGGCCAAGAGTTTGCCTGCACCTTCCTTCAGACAATACCTCACGATACCGCCCTTGGTGTTCGGCTAGGAGTTCCGTGCTGACGCTCGGGAACACCAGTGAACTGGTTATGTTGTTGCCGGTCATCACGGCCTCCAGAGGGACTTGCACCCTCCAAGTCACATCCCGGTTCGCTTTCGCTTGCCGGTTAACAGCGCCGGTTATTGGCGCTGCGCGCCATGCCCGGCGCACATAGATGAAGGGGACGCAGCAGCGCCCCCTTTTCTCTTATCTATGTCCTGTCTAAACTATCCCTCGATCAACTCAACATTGGCTCTTGGCACTGTGTACCTTTTGCCATCATCGAATTCAACCTCGAGAACTCTTACCTTTGCCTCGGAGTCAACCACCTGAAGCTCAGGGGGAAGAGCAGCCACTTTACCGATCATACCGAAGTAGGGTGAACGAATACAGCGGATAGAACTTCCAATATCCATGGCACCAGCCTGCTTTGTACTTGTCTGCTCACTTCTGGCATCAGCAGGAAGAGGAACCACGATCTCCGGACGCATAACGCCTGCACGGATCTGGGTTGCCCCGTTAACGCTGGCGATCATGCCTTCACGCTTTTGCAGAAGCTCGAATGTTCCCTCAGCCATTGTCATCTTACCGAATCCCTCTGTAAGGATCAATGTTGAGCCGAATTTCTCGTGACCGGTAATGGCCACACCAAGGTCGAACCCCAGAAGGCTCTTCAGATCCTGGTCATCAAAACCGCCGACAACAATAGCACTAACTCCTGCATCGATGGCTTTTTGAAGAACGGCATAGCTTATGTAGTTACCACCTATGATGATCTTGCCTTTGCAGTCAGCTGTTATCTTGTCTGCTGTGATCTCTTCATCAGGCTTTGAACAAACCATTTTCAGCTCGCCTCTAACCTCGCCGCCGATCCCGAAAATACCCTGAACAAAAGTGCAATGTGTTTCAACAACAACACCCTCGCCGGGAAGAACCTCTGTTACCTTGCCGTTTACATAACCATCAATCTCTACAGGAATAGGAGGCTCACGAAGAACCGCCTGGCCTGTGATCTCGTTGAAACTTTCAAATACTCCCACAATCGGACTTTTGACCGTGTTCTTGAAGTACTTGCCAAACAGCCCTTTGCTCTGTGCCAGGGGCTCGTTGGCTTCAATAGGCTCTCCTTCTTTCTTCAGAAGAAGCTCCGGGATATCTGAAGGAGGAACACCAAGCATGTTGGCGATGTTAAACATCTTTACATTGCCCGGAAGTTCCGTGCGTGCTACAATTGTATCCGATTTGATTACATCGCCTTTATTAACAAGCACTTCACCCTTAAGTGGAAGCCTGCGTGTTTTAGATATATCTGCAACATCAGCAACTCGTAATCCTGGTGTGTATGCAAAAGCCATTATTCACCACCTCCCATGGTAAGGAAGCGTTCAGGGTATGTGTCCAGAGTCTGGGACCAGACCTGAAGCATCTTTACCCGTTCAGCATCTTCTTCAGGAAGAGTGAAAGGATACCGCCCTCTTCCGTCCAGAACGATACCGACCACTCCGCCTTCAAGTTCTCCTTCCCATATCTCTCCCGGTCCGTTGCCCACATCAAGACCCTTTACAGGAGTAATAACCGTTTTGGCTTTCTCTCCAGTTCCAAGAGATATGTGCTTCATTTCGCCCGGAATAATCTTTTCTTCCTGTGTTCTGCCGTCTGGCATAACCATTGTTACAGTAGCAAGATGATCTGCCTTTTTGGAAAAACCTGAAGGAGCAACACAATGTCCGAGCTTAATCAGACAGTCGTTATTGAACACGTCAACAGCAGCCTGCGGATGAACTTCACTGAGCACGCCCAGGTGCGGCATCATGAATATGGAATCTACTGCAAGCATGGTAACACCCTCTGGAAGAAAACTGTCAATCAGCATGAGAGCAGTCTGGCTTCTTCTTGGTGCGTGGCTTAGAACACCACCTGAACCAATAAGAAGATCAAGATCCATCATGTTAACCAGAGTAGCACCGGTCTGGGTCTGCTCGAAAGCGTCTCCAATGGTTCTTTCCTGGGCAACTCCCTTCAGACCTGTTGCAAGATCCTTGTGCTGAACAAGTGCAAGGCGAAGAGCTTCCCGGGCAATTGCCTGCTCGATGATCAATTCTTCAAGTTCCTGTGGAATTGTGGTGGGGCGGATCATCTTGTTTCTGATCCTGTTTCGCAGATCAGCCTCATCAACATTGAATGGAACCCAGCGCATAACATTATCCATACCGGCACTGGCAAGAACATTGCTTACGGAATAGCTCATTCCAAGATTGGCGCTGACTGTACGGTTGAAAACAGGCTCTCCACCGCTGTCGAACACGCTGAACACATCTGTTGTCGCTCCACCTATATCAACACCCATAACATGGATGTTCTCCATCTTTGCTACATTTTCAATCAGCTTGCCAACTGCACCAGGCGTGGGCATTATGGGAACATTCTTCCACTTGCCATCTTCAAAACGACCTGTCCATTCCATAAGGCGGGCATAACCTGGAGCCTGAGCCATCACATGCTCCATGAAAAGTTCATGGATAAGATCTCTGGCAGGCCCAAGGTTCTCTCTCTCAAGTACCGGACGCAGGTTATCAACTATTTTAAGCTCCATTGTGGTTCCAAGTTCTTCTTTTACAGCTCCAGCGGCATCTTTGTTTCCTGCAAAGATCACTGGAAGTTTGAAACCCACACCGAACCTGGGCTTGGGATCTGCCGCTCTGATAATTTCAGCAAGCTCTACAACATGATCAATGGTTCCACCGTCGATACCGCCGGAAAGAAGGATCATATCAGGACGAAGTCTTCTGATATCTTCAACTTTTTCGTGGGGAAGTCTTCTGTCATTTGATGCAACGATGTCCATCACAATGGCACCGGCACCAAGAGCTGCTCTCTGGGCACTCTCTCCAGTCATTGACTTAACAACACCTGCAACGGTCATTTGAAGACCACCACCGGCTGATGAGGTTGAAACGTAAAGATCAACTCCGTCACCGGAATCTTCTCTTACATGTACTCCACTGCCATCCTCTTTAAGGAAACGACGACCTTCAAGATCCTCGATCTCGCCAACGGCGTTAAGAACACCCATGGTAACATCCTCCGCAGGAGCCTCAACTGTAGTTGGAGCTTCTCCACGACGGGCAAGACGGTAGCGACCTGCCTCTTCACTGTACTCTATGAGTATCGATTTTGTGGTGGTACTACCGCAGTCGGTGGCTAAAATGGTTTGCATTCTTTCAGCGTCCACTGCTTCTCCCTTCACTTGTTTGTATCCGGTTTATCTTTGCTTCTGCGAAAAAGTTTTTTGAAGAAGCCTTTGCGATTCTTTCGCCTCTCCTGTTTTTCCTTCCGCCTGCGCTCAGAAACCAGTGCATTTTCTTCCTCTATTGCTACAGTAAGTTTCTCTACATTTTCGCGATCTTCTATCATCCTGACAAATCTGTAATAATCCCCCGATTGAACCAGCAGAGAAATAACAGGATTTGCAAATACAAGCATCTGGCTACCCAGAAAAGAGACCGGTTTGATCGACTCCAGAAACATTATTGCCGGAACAGTCAGATCTCTTTCAACTATCTTGCGGGCAATCCGCCTGGCAAGATCTTCAATCTCTTCAGGAGTATCCGAATTGTAATCCTCAGGATCCAATCCTGGCCCGAATAAACTCAAGCACTTCCTCCCTGTTACCGGAGAACTGTACACCCAGTCCTCTGAATTTAGCAAGTCTGGTAGGTTCCTTAAACGGGCTGAGCAGAACTCCGTTTGCATCTGGAACAATGCTTCTAATTTCTCGCCATTTTCTTACTTCCGTACCGAAAAGCGATTTCTTGCTTACTCCTTTAGAATCCATAATGAATTCCACTGGAAGAAAGTAGCTCCACATAGAAAGGAAAAGAAGGGCGATTCCTATCACTCCCCACCAGATGTTCCCCATCATAACTGAAGCTGCAAAAGCAGAAACAAGCATAATTACTACAAGCGCTGCTGTTGCCCGTGGTCTTTCCTTCATAGGCCATGAAAGCCATTCAAGAGTGTCTTTACCTGCTGCCTCAATTACATCGCTGTTATTGTTCAACTGGTTCCACCAGACAAAGATCTTTTACAGCCTTAACCTCATCAAGCCTCAGTACCGGTGTATTCACCGGTGCGTCAGTTACAAGATGGGGTTTCGTATCTATTTCCTCTGCAATTGCGATCATTGCATCAATAAACGAATCAATGCTCTCCATACTCTCTGTTTCTGTGGGCTCTATCATAAGAGCTTCCTTGACAATAAGGGGAAAGTAAATAGTTGGAGCATGAAAACCGTAGTCAAGCAGCCTTTTGGCAATGTCCAGTGTTTT
>JAOZLN010000216.1 GCA_029934845.1 Candidatus Sabulitectum sp. | reverse complement strand
AGATGATTATCAAATCAAGATGATTGATGATCTCAATAATGTGGGGTGGAGTGAGGACTACACAATTTTTGATGTTCCTCAGGGCTCATATTACAATCCATCCACTGGACATTACTATTTGTTGAACGACTCTTCTCTGGCTTGGAATGAGGCTAGAGATTGGGCCGAATCATATAGCAATGGATACTTGGTTACTATCAATAATCAATCGGAAATGAATTGGCTTTCCACAACTTTTGGGATGAATCCGGATGTGCAGTACTGGATTGGCTTCACTGATGAAGAAGTTGAGAATGAGTGGGTTTGGACGAATTGTTAACGCCGGTCTTATATGAAACACAATCGCCAGTTTTGATGCGACACTACGGTCGGGGTTAACAAAGGGCCCCCAAATGTGTATAGTGACAAATGTTAATCGCCAGAATAACAGTCACTTACACAAAAGGAGGCCAAGTTGAATAATACAACCTACCGTACCCGTTGCGCAACAATCATGAAAGACTCAGGAATGCAAGTTACTCAGATCGCAACGACTCTCGGGATTCACAGATCAACAGTCTATCGCTGGCTGAATGAAAAAGGCACCCTTAAGAGAAAACGTCCCAGTAAACTGGATCCATTCAAAGAGCACATAGATGCTCGACTGCGTAAGTACAATCTACCTGCTACAGTAATGATTCGAGAGATCAAGGAGATGGGTTATGCTGGTGGAATGACCATTCTCAAAGATTACATGCTGCTTGTGAAAAGTGCTCATGTACAAAGATTGGTTGACCGATTCGAGACAGATCCCGGTCGCCAGGGTCAGATGGACTGGGGAGAATGCGGTAGCATTCTCCATCACGGACGGAGGCGCAAACTGCACCTGTTTGTGTTTATCCTTGGTTACTCCAGGTACATGTGGGCAGAATTCACGACATCATCAAAGAGACCGGAGCTGTTCAGACTACTGGAAAAGTCATTTGGAGAGATTGGCGGAGTAGTTGAGGAAATTGTTTTTGATAATATGCGTCAGGTGGTTGATGTCCCCCGAGGCAGGAGTGGTCCAGCAATAATCAATTCAGAATTCACAGACTTTTCCAGGTGGACAGGGTTCACGCCTGTTGCCAGTCCTCCCTACTGGCCCCAGGCCAAGGGTAAAGTTGAACGGGGCATCAGATATATCAAGGAATCATTCCTTGAGGGCAGGCAATTTACAGACCTGAATGATCTTAACGTACAGCTGCGTATCTGGCTGCACGATGTGGCCAACCAGAGGATTCATGGCACGGTAAAGGAAAAACCAGTAGCCAGATTGCAGAGAGAGCTGCCTCACATGAATGCTCTTTCTACCGGGCACTATCCCAGTGTTACAAAAACAACTCGTCTTGTGGCCAAAGATGGAATGATTAGCTACCGGGGAGTACGTTACTCAATTGATCCCACGGTAATAACCGGACGTAAAACTCAAGTGGATGTACTGGAGAGCACTGATTACAGAATATCCGTAAAATACGGGGAGATGATAGTTGCTAACCATGCAATTGCAGATCCCGGCTCTCCTGAACAGATTGATCCCAGGCACGCAGCCATTCGCAGAGAGCTGACGGCTGTAATCAGAGATTACAAGACTCCTATGCGTGGCAAAGCTCCAAAATTTGAGCAGTGCATCATTCCCGGTGTAGAGGAACGACCTCTTTCAGTGTACGAGGAGGTAGCTCTTGCTTGCGTATGAATCATTGCGAGAATCACTGAACAGGCTGCAGATGACAGCAGCGGAGAATGCTCTGGACAATCTCCTTGAGTCGGCCAGAACGAATGAGCTCAGTATTGTGGATGCCATGGATAAACTGTTGAGAATAGAGACAGAGGCAAGACAAGAGAGGCGGGTGATGGTAAACAGTCGCTTTGCCGGATTACCCTACAGAAGAACACTTGAAGACTTTGAATTCAGCGCTCAGCCATCGATAGACAGGGAGCTTATTGAGCGACTGGGCACTCTGAGATTCATTGATGAGGGAACCAATGTGATATTCCTTGGTCCCCCCGGTGTTGGCAAGACTCACCTTGCTGTAGCCCTGCTGCTCAAGGCTCTTGAGGCTGGAAACAGGGTATTTTTCATATCCATGAGCACTCTAATCAGGAAGCATTCGGACAACGTCCGTAAAGGTATGCCATCCAGAATGCTGACTAATCTGATTAGACCAGCAGTGCTGGCTCTGGATGAGATTGGATACACTCCTCTGGATAAGGAAGCAGCCACATTGCTTTTTGATGTAATCGATATCCGTTACAGGAAGAGAAAACCTATCATTCTGACATCTAACAAGTCCTGGGGACAGTGGGGAGAAATCATACCTGACAGGGTAATGGCGACAGCCATTCTGGACAGACTGTTGCATTACTCAGTAACAGTAAACATAGCTGGAGACAGCTACAGATTAAGAGAACACAGAGAATTTGGTTTAAGTTACATTAACAGATCAGAAAAGGAGGAAAGAAACGGGGAAAGTGTCGCATTCAAACCGGCGAAACTGTAGCATCGGAAACCGGCGTTGACAAATTCGTTTGGAGTGGTGTATAAACTGCGAAATTTGGGCAAACGAGGAAAGACTGAATATGCGTTTGCCCGTAAAATAAAAAGGACGTGGTGCTATGTCTGCATGTCTCCATCTTGCTGATGGGTCTCTCTACTCCGGTTCAATGTTCGGTGCTTCTTCTGAAGTCTCGGGAGAAGTAGTTTTTTCCACAGGGATGGTTGGCTATCCCGAAAGTCTTACAGATCCCAGTTACAGGGGTCAAATTCTTGTTCTTACATGGCCTCTTGCGGGTAGTTACGGCGTACCTTCCTTCAAAAAGGGCAGTACTGATTTTGAATCAGATCGGATACAGGTCAGTGGTCTGATCGTAACCAGCCATATGGCAGAGTTCAGCCATCACAATGCGGAGAGAAGTCTTGGTGACTGGCTGAAAGCCCAGGGCGTTCCTGCGCTGGAGGGTGTGGACACAAGAGAATTGACTCGCAGATTACGTGAGTCCGGTACTATGCCAGGCAGGATTGCTTTTTCACCTGACAGTGAGTTTGGTGAATTTACAGTTAAGAAGAACCTTGTTGAGGCTGTTTCAACTTCATCACCGGAATTGATCAATCCCCCGGGTTCACCAAGGGTGGCGCTGCTTGATTGCGGATGCAAGCGAAGCATTATTGCAGAACTGGTTAAAAGAGGTTGCAGCGTGCTGGTGTTACCGTATCAGCACAATCTGGATGATCTGGAGGCGGATGGCCTGCTGCTTTCAAACGGGCCGGGAGATCCCGCCTCTTTAGTTTCCACAATATCTAATTTAAGAAGTTTGTTTCAGAGCGGTACAACTATGCCAATCAGAGGTATCTGCCTGGGGTGCCAGCTGATGGCTCTTGCCGCAGGCGGCAGCACAGAAAAGCTGCCCTATGGACATCGTTCACAGAATCAGCCTGTGCAATACATCTCCGGTGGAGCTTGCAGAATAACCAGCCAGAACCATGGTTACGCTGTTGTTGAAGATTCGCTTCCTGAATGGTGGAGAGTCAGCATTTCAAATCTTAACGATGGAACAGTGGAGGGTATTGAGCACACGACTATGCCATGGTCTGCGGTACAGTATCATCCGGAGGGAGCTCCCGGTCCATTGGACAGCCTTGACTTTTTTGATGATTTCCTCGGGGAGGTAGTGAACCATGGGTGAGAGCAAGTTAAAGAAAGTGCTGGTACTGGGTAGCGGGGGCCTGAAAATAGGGCAGGCAGGCGAGTTCGACTATTCCGGATCTCAGGCATTGAAGGTTCTGAAAGAAGAGGGCATCAAATCCGTTCTGGTAAACCCGAACATTGCCACGGTACAGACCTCCAGCGGCGTGGCTGATGTGCTTTATCTACAGCCGGTTGATGCAGGTACAGTGTTGAAAATTATTGAAAAAGAAAGACCGGATGGTGTATTTCTCTCCTTCGGCGGGCAGACTGCGCTTAACACCGGTCTTGAACTGCATGACAGCGGTGTTTTTGAAAAATACGGTGTTGAAGTACTGGGAACCCCTGTTGAAACAATAAAGAACACTGAAGACAGAGAGCGTTTTGTAAGAGAGCTTGATGTGATAGCAGTAAAAACTGCAAAAGCTGCAGCGTGCCTTGAAGTCAAACAGGCAGTTCTGGCTGCGGAAGAGCTGGGTTATCCTGTTATGGTGCGCTCCGGCTACTCTCTGGGTGGTCTTGGAAGTGGTGTAGCGTGGAATGCGCAGCAGCTGAAGACCAGGGCAGAGGAAGCACTTAGACTTGCTCCGCAGATACTTGTTGAGGAGTATCTTGAAGGCTGGAAAGAAGTAGAGTACGAGGTGGTTCGGGATCGCTTTGACAGCTGCATAACCGTGTGCAACATGGAGAATCTCGATCCCATGGGAATACACACAGGTGAAAGCATTGTTGTTGCTCCCAGCCAGACTTTGAGCAATAACGAGTACCACATGCTCCGGGAAATCGCAATACGAACTGTGAGACATCTGGGTATTGTGGGAGAGTGCAATATTCAGTATGCGCTGTGTCCTGAGACAGGCGACTACAGGGTGATCGAAGTTAATGCCAGACTTTCCCGTTCATCCGCACTTGCAAGCAAAGCAACGGGATATCCACTTGCATCGGTTGCTGCAAGGCTTGCTCTGGGGATGCCTCTTTCGAAAATACGCAATACTGTAACAGGTTGCACTTCAGCATTCTTTGAGCCTGCTATGGATTCCATT
>JAOZLN010000215.1:3798-4750 GCA_029934845.1 Candidatus Sabulitectum sp. | reverse complement strand
AAAAGGTGCCCCTGTTGTTCAGATCCAGACCGGCAGTTCATGTCACCTGAATGCTGAACAGGTTGGAGAGACCTTCCAGCAGGTTCTGGAAGACGATACCGAGCTTTTGTTCATAGAGAACGTAGGCAATCTGGTCTGTCCGGCAGCTTTCGATCTGGGAGAAAACATCAAGATAGCCTTGCTTTCAGTTACAGAGGGTGAAGACAAACCTCTGAAGTACCCGGTGATATTCCACGATGCAACTGCCAGTGTAATAACCAAGAACGATCTTCTTGAACACCTCAATGTGGATATGGACAAATACAGGGACTCGCTGAACAAAATTCATCCCAACGGCAGAACCTTCGAGCTTTCAGCCCTGACAGGTGAGGGTATGGACAGCTGGCTGGATTACCTGGAGAGCCTGGTTCGGTAAAGGAACATTCACACCAGGCACAGCGTGGTGTGAATGCTTTGAATAACCAACCTGTACAATTATCAGCTCAGCTATTTCCCATGCGTTCAACGGCTATCAGGATTGCACTGACAGAGAGGCCATAAACAGTTGTGGTGGGTGCTACCCGACGGCAATGCCCTTAGTTACCAATTACGAATTTCAGCGATTCAACTTCATGTCCATATCTGAGCACGGCCGTATAAACCCCGGCAGGAGCAGAAAAACTCCACTGCGTATCCCCGGCTTCCAGAGGACCGTTGTAGACTTCCTCTAAGACTCTGCCAGAGATATCGTACATTGTCAGGGATACTGTATCATAAACGGGAAGATGAAGACTGAAATTTGCACATCCATTTACAGGATTTGATTCGATCGACAGGTATGACTGCTCCAGGATGGAATATGCTTCATCTTCGATCCCCCCGAAGTAGAAGAAATTTATACCAAGCAAGCTTATGTAGTAATTACCGTCAATTCCTTTGTAACTCCAGTAGATTCGCGTGCAATCCCAGCCCA
>JAOZLN010000215.1:0-3788 GCA_029934845.1 Candidatus Sabulitectum sp. | reverse complement strand
GTTTTGAGTAAAGAAGATTGTCAAGCCCGAATTATAGAAGATGAAAGCAATAAGGAGGGGCTGAAAGTCATTGATATTGAAATTATTGGCAAGGCAGATAAGAAAAAATATGTATTGTATCTGATTCGGGAAGAAATCGACAAACTGCATAAAAAATGGTTTGCCAATGTTGATGTTGAGCAAATGATTCCTTGTTGTTGTGATTATTGCACAGGGTGACTCGTCCAATGTGGCAATCATGCCAACAGTCAATCCGGTGATTTCGTCTTTAGATCCCGTTCCAAGCAGGTAACTGTATTGATTTTCATGGCTGACCAAATCTGTAGAACAGAGACTATAGGGAGGGAACGGTGAAACTTCATAGATACATTCGGGTGTGATCCAGTTTGCGCAGTCCATTCCTGCCCCAAGAGAGGATTGCGGGAAAGATGACCAGGAATCTGAACCGTCCGAGTAGTAGATCTGACTCGACAAACTGTTGATGCAATACATTTCATCCCAATAATTATAGGTGAGTCCGAAACCTTCAATACTATCTGGAAGGGGTATTTCACCCAGGTAGTTACACTGAGCATCTGCCAGGTATATCTTACCGTCTCCGTTGCTTCTGATGGCAAGGCAGTATGGATATGATATCCATGCAATATCCTGAATATCTGAGGCGTAATTAATCTCCCAGGTGTTTAATACATCTATGGGAATTTCCCTCAGATCTGAATTCGGGATTGAATGAAGTGGATACGAGATAAGGACAAGCATACATAAAAACATATTCGCTCCCCATAAATGATGCTAATCAGACCAGACTGGTTGATTAGCTGCTTCGTCGCAGGCGTCAATCATGTATAAGGAGTAGAATCACTTACCAGACCAAGTCACGTAAAATAATTCTCCTTCAAACACGACTACAATTGCATACTATCCCATGTTTTTGAGCAAGTCAAGTATTAATTCCTAAGTCAATCCATATTTACAGGTCTGTCCAGCACAGAAATTCTGCACTGAGATAAGACGGATCTTCCGAAATTATGCTTGGATAGCTTGAACGTACAGGAGTGAAGATATTTACAAGAGTCATGATGAGTTGTTTCTAATGTGTCATTCTGTATTTCCAGCAAAGCCGTTGAGATTTTTTGCAGTGATTAGCTGAAACTCACAGAGCCATGCAAATTGCGAAGCGCTGTTTGCAATTTGCATGGTAATTTCCCAGGAGGAGGTCGCGAAAAGCGACCACTTCTTGCACCTGCAATTGGGAAAGTATAGAATTTAGTCGAAATATGGAAGTACTAACTCCAGAAAAGGTCTAAAAATGGAAGTAGCATCTCGATTTCTCAATGCTCCAGCTGATACAAGTTTCTTTCTCTTTGGCGCAAGAGGAACTGGTAAGTCAGCCAGGTGTTTGCAGAAGTTTCCCCAGGCGTAGACCTCCTGGCTGGCAGGGCTCTTTTGAGAACCATGCATCCATTCATGGCTGGCGAGTTGGGAGAAGATTTTAGCCTTGAAACAGCCCTGGAACTGGGCATGCTGCCGGTTGTTCTGGATTCATCCATGCCCCAGGATGTTCTTAGAAGCTATGTGGCTGTGTACATCAGGGAAGAAGTAATAATGGAGGGGCTTATCAGAACGCTGGGAGGATTCTCCCGCTTTCTGGAAGAGGTTAGCTTTTCCCACGCACAGGTATTGAATATCAGCAATGTAGCAAGGGAATGCAGTGTCGGTCGAAAAACTGTTGAAGGCTATATTTCCTTACTGGAAGATCTTCTTCTGGCATATAGAATTCCCGTGTTTCAGAAACGAGCGAGACGAACAACTGTAAAGCATCCCAAGTTCTTCATTTTGGATACTGGTGTTTTTCAGAGTCTTCGTCCCTGTGGACCACTTGACAGCCCTGAAGAAATTGCCGGCGCAGCATTGGAAGGGCTGGTTGCTCAGCATCTTCGTGCATGGATCGACTACGACGGTATGGATGTGCGCATGTTCTACTGGCGCACAATGTCCGGCACAGAAATAGATTTTATTCTGTACGGGGAATCCGGATTCTGGGCTATTGAAGTCAAGCATTCCCGCAAGATACGAAAAGCAGATCTTCGACCTCTGAAAACATTTATGAAGGATTATCCTGAATGCACACCAATCTTCTTATACAGAGGCGAGATCCCTCTTGTTATTGACGGAATCTACTGTTGTCCGTGCGACGACTTCCTCCGCAAACTCCATCCCGGAAAGCCAATTCCTTCGTCTCCCTCGGCTTGATTGCATTTCCAAGGACGGAATTCCGGCAGACATCTAAAATTCAAAGCGTGTGTCAGATGCAGATACCGGGAAAAGAAAGACATCTATTTTTCTGCACTTGACGGCTGCAGGGTTTTGTGATACCATGTAAATCAGAAAGGGGTGTTTGCAATATGCATGGTTACATTCATAGATTTGCAGAAAAAGCGCTTATTCGTGCAGTAAACCGAGCACCTGTAACTGTGATTCTTGGGCCTAGACAGTGCGGGAAATCTACTCTGGTGAAAGAGTTTATTAAAGCACATAAAAGACCGACTGTATATCTTGATCTGCAAGACAGGACTCATAGAAGAATGCTTGAAGAACCAGAGTTGTTTTTTCAAGAGCATCAGGATGATCTGATATGCCTTGATGAAATACAGCTGGCTCCTGAATTATTTTCAATTTTGCGGTCGGAAGTAGATAAAAACAGACGACCTGGCAGATTTCTGATTCTTGGTTCGGCTTCTCGCGACTTGATTCGTCAAACAAGCGAGTCTCTTGCAGGAAGAATAACCCTGCTAGATCTCACTCCATTTTTGTTCAGCGAGATTGAGAGTGTTGCTCAAACCAGTCAGTTCTGGCTGCGGGGGGGCTTCCCGGATAGTCTGCTTGCAAACAATCTGGAGGATAGTTTTGATTGGAGAATGGACTTTGTCAGAACTTTTCTGGAAAGGGACATTCCGCAGTTGGGTTTCTCTATACCGGTTAAAGTAATGGAGAGGCTCTGGCTTCTTATCGCACACATTCATGGACAAGTTCTTAATCTCAGCAAATTGTCTGATGCAGCTGATATTTCTGTTCCTTCTCTCAGGAAGTATCTTGGTATTCTTGAAAGTACCTTCATGATCAGAGTTCTCCGACCATACAAAGCAAACCTGAAAAAGCGTTTGATCAGATCACCTAAGATCTATATCCGGGATACTGGAATACTTCATAGCCTGCTGCATATTGAAACATGGGATGATCTTCTGGCTCATCCAGTTCGAGGTTTTTCCTGGGAAGGTCTGGGTATTGAGCAAATTATCACGTTGATGCCTCGCTGGGAACCATCATTTTTGCAGACATCAAATGGTGCTGAGATAGATCTTGTTTTAGAAAGAGGGAACAGAAAAAGAGTATTTGAATTCAAGGCGTCAAAAGCTCCAAAGTTGAAACCAGGTTTCTGGGCGTTGACAGAATCTCTTCAGCCGGAGATGGCTGTTGTGGTTGCTCCTGTTGACGCACCCTATGTGTACAACCAGAATGTTATTGTTGAGAATCTAGGTCCTTTAACAAAGAAACTGATTGATTAAGAAGAATTTAAGCATGTGTTTCATTCGAAAGTTAAATAAGTTTTTTTAGAAGTATGCTCTGCATTGAGATATCATGAATTGTAGGGATGAACTTTTGAAAACAATTGAGGATGTTAAAGACTGTCTGAATCAGCAGAGATCAGTTCTACAAAAAAAGTTCAGAGTGAAGAGATTCTGCATCTAAAAGTTGACCTTGTTACTCGAAATGGAATTAAACCCCAG
>JAOZLN010000214.1 GCA_029934845.1 Candidatus Sabulitectum sp. | reverse complement strand
TTAAGCCATAGCTCAGGAACTGTGTAAACAGTCCGATTCCCCGCACTATCCACAGATCTTCATGCCTGTTATGAGCGATTCTAAGCATCTGACCAATTCCTGTTGCAACAGACCAGGTGCGTATAGAACCTCGTATCAGCTCCCAGGACGTACCGGGCATATTCTTGTAAGCTCCCAGATTTATGTAAAAACAATCGTGATTGTTACCTGTGGCTTGATCACCGTCAAAGTCTTCAGGCCAAGTATACACCCAGTTCTGCAGTCTCATAAATATTGGAATACCCGGTACCGGGAAGTAATTCGGTACATCTGCAAACACGATCCATATTCTGTCATCATTATTCTCAGTCTCCGGCACCGGCCCCAGCATAGAAGTCACCGTTCCGAACACATCAACCCCTGCTCCTTCAAACTGCGCTGCAATACTGTCAAGTTCAGCTTGTGTCATCAGGTTGCCCCATATGACCTGAAACTTGTCCTCCAGATCAGGCAGATCAAAGAAGGTGGTGTCCTGCACCAGAAAATAGGCATTATCGGTTACTGCCCTGCATGTAAATTGATGGGTCTCATTCTCGTCAGGAAAGTAGGAAATATCAGGAACAAGAAGATCTACAGTATCACCCACTTCCATGGCGGAAGCAGATCCAAACAAAAGAATAAGTGTAAAGACTGTGATAAGCCAGCTTATGTGAAAATATCTCACAGAGCCCATGGTAAATCCATCCTTCTAGTTGAAGTGCAACAGTAACAATATTGTCAACTGCACTGTTTAGTCAACCTGCCACTTTGCCACACCTTTCACTTGCTTTTGCATGTCTACATAGCAATATTCTCGTTTGAATATGTAATTCTGAATTAAATTACGGAGGGAGTGATGCATATAATGCCTTCATGCCGACTGGATGATCCAAATCTTCAACGAATTCTCTGTTTCAGGATCCTCCTGCTCTTCCTACTTCCGGCATCTGTCTTCGCATCAAGTACCGGAGCCATCACCGGCATTGTTACCAATTCGGAAGATGACCACATAGTTGGTGTTACCGTGATGGTTGCAGGCACACAGTTCGGAGCCATGACCAGCAGCAGCGGTGAATACTACATTCCCAGGCTTGCTCCGGGTAACTACTCAATTACTGCAACCATGGTTGGCATGGGAGCAGTGACAATGGAAGGGATCACCGTTGTTTCTGATCAGACCACAAGGATCAATCTTGTGATGCAGGAAGCTGCGGTGGGTTCAACAGTTATCACTGTGACCGGCCAGAGAAACCTTGTACTGGAAAGTGTTCCTTCCACCATACATGTTGTTGATCGCAGCGAGATAGAAACAATGCCGGTGTCCAGCATCATTGATGTTCTTCAAAGACAGGCCGGGGTCAGTACCGTTGGCGGAGAAATACACATAAGGGGCGGGCGTTCAGGTGAGGTTGCCTTCCTGCTTGAAGGTGCATCTGTCCGTTCCCCGGTAACAAATGCCTACACTGCCAATGTGCCCCTTTCAGCAATTGCGGAAGCAACCACTATCACAGGCGGGTTCGGAGCAGAGTACGGCAATGCACTCTCTGGAATTGTCAAGATGGTGGTAAGAGAAGGCGGCCCCGGGTATGACGGAGACATCAGACTGGGTGCCGGAGCCATAACTGCTTTCGGATATGAAACAGAAGAGCGGAATTACTCGGCTCCTTCAGAAAACGATAATTATCGAAGCGACTGTACAACAGGTGAGCTTTCATTTGGAGGACCGGAACCTCTGACTTCTTACCTTCTCCCGGCTCTTGGAGTTAACATCCCCGGAGAAATGAGGGTCTTCACCGCATTTGACTGGGGACGCAGCGGTTTCAACCTTAAAGACAGCAGAGAGAACTGGGAGAACAACTGGCAGAACAATCTTTCAGGATGCGTGAACCTGACTTACCGTCCGGATCCGCTCACCACGATCAGCAGCCTGGGAAGGTATTCCTACAGACAGAGCGGATGGGATGAATGGGCCTGGTCACAGTACAACCAGCCTGCATACATAGAAGGTGTACCCTATCTTGGCGGTGACTTCGATTATGCTTTGCCAATAAGGTTTGATGAAACCTGGGGAATAACCTCTAGAATATCAAGGCTGATCGGCGACAAATCGCTGCTGGAAGTTTCCTTCGACAGAAGTGAGTTCTGCCAGTGGCGCAGGATCAGGGATGAAGGCGGCGGATATGTTGGTGAAGGCCTTGCTCCTGCTGCATGGTTCGGTGAATTCTTTCCGGAAAGTGTGGCGGATTCCCTGGGCTTCTACCATGCTGGAACACATGCATCAATCTGGCTTGATTCAAGAAGCAGTGTTGTAACAGGCAAGGTTGGAATTACCAGCCAGCTGAGTACAATACTGAAGATCAATGCCGGAATAGAAGGCAGCTATTTCGATATTTACGATTTCAGTGTAGACTCTAAAGGCCCGGAAGAAACCTGGGTAAGTATATGGAAAGCATATCCCAGCTCCGGGGCTGCATATGTACAGACATCAATGAACTTCTCCGGAGCAATGGTTCTAAACGGAGGTCTGAGAGCAGATATCTTCAACCCCAATACCAGAATGATAACCCCGGGGGAAAGCGGTTCAACAGAGATACCTGTAAAATTTCAGCTTAGCCCAAGATTCGGCATCACTCATCCGATATCCGAAAGAGATGTATTCTTTGCAACTTACGGACGCTACTTCCAGATGCCCAACCTAAATCAGATGTTCTCAGGTTCCAGTTACAACCTTTCCGGCAACTACTCTATTGTGGGTAATCCAGACCTTGATGCAATAAGAACCATCTTCATACTAAGTATGAGTCAGGCATCGAATTGAAGATCAATCCACCCTTTCATTCTCCGCTTTCTCAAAATTAATCAATGGACTGGTGCAAACTTCCCCTGGTTCAACAGAAGGTCTCGACCACTTCTTCATGTACGAAAACGACAACAGCTATGCAACAGTTCAAGGAGGGGAACTATCCATTCTGCGCCTGCCGGGTTTTTTCTGGTCAGGCAGCATCAGTTATACATACTCTGTAGCTGAAGGCAGGTATTCTTCTGCAACTGAACAGTATCAGTACTCAAGTGAGGGGTATGCGGTGATTCCCACTGATGACAACTATCTGGACTGGGATCAGCGCCACACTGCAAACGCTCATCTGAACCTGAGCACAAACCGTGGAGAGGGGCCTGTATTGGCAGGAATCCACCCTTTTGAAGGCTCTGCTCTAAGCTTAAGCTGGTCGTGGGGCAGCGGATATCCGTTCACACACACTTCAGATGAAATACTTCCGGCAATCAACAAAATGCGCTATCCGTGGACCATGCAGACAGATTTAAGCTGCACACGCAAATTCTGGATAGGGTCAGCCGAGCTGGAAGCCAAAGCAACGGTCTTCAATCTGTTCAACAGGGCAAATATCGTTCGGATCTTTGATTCCGATCTGTACACAAGTACAGGAAACCCCGGAGGGATCAGATCAAACCCAGCTGCATTTTCCCCGGCAAGGCATATATTCTTCAGCCTTGGTATGAGCTGGTGAGGAAGATAATTATGAAACACAGAATATTCACAATGCTGAAACTTGTTCCCTCTCTGATCATCTTAGCAACCGCATGCTACAGCCCGGTTGAATACAATGTTGTAGACGAGAGCAGACTGGTGAAACTACGCGTTTCTGATAACACAATTGCAGGAACCTTCAGCGGTATTTCTGACGGCAGATCACTCTGCTCCATTGGAAATAATGAATTCATTGTGGCTTCAGGCACCGGTACCCTTTACAGGTTCAACTCTCCGGCAATGGAACTGGATACCTCTTTCGTGATTGGCTCCGGCAGCGGATCAGGATATGGAAATATGATCACTCCAAAACCGGGATCCATCTATGTTATAGGAGCTGCAGGGAAGATAATCGAGGTCAATCTGGCCACAAATTCGGTTATTGATGAATTTGAAGCAGGCCCTATGCCCAATGCTTTGTGCGCTTCTCCAGTCAGCCAGAGATTCTATGTATCCGACGGCAGTGACCGGCAGATCAGGGAAATAGACCCGGTAAGCAACACAGTTCTTCGCACATCCGACCCGCTGAACAGCGTCCCGGTCTCCATAGTGATCGAATCTTTTCAGAATGCCTATCTTCTTGCAGCCAGCTCCAGCGAGGAAGGCTCTGTGGAAAGAGTTACTCTTGGCACCTTCTATGTAAATTCCATAGCTATTGGCAGTTCCAGTTCAGACATCACTGCAGCCCCGGCAGAATCTATATGGGCAGTTGTACATCCCCAGTGGTTTGCACAGAACGGAAGCATTTCCATCTGCAGTAATTTCTTCAACCCGGAGATCGTCTCTATGTCTATTGCAGGCCACCCCACAAATGTCTGCAGTGTACCGGGGTCAACTTTGTTCTATGCTCTGAGCTATATGGGAGATGGAACCAGCAGAATTACCGCAATCAATTACTTCACCAGAGAAATAGTTGCCGAAGTAGATATTCCCGGCTTCCCATGGGACATAACCTCTCACGCCAACGGAGAGTACATACTCACACTCACTTCAGATATCTGACCAGACTGGAGTGGACTCCACCGGTATTATTGTTTTCGGGTTGTATTCCTGATCATTTCTTTTGGACATTCCGATGTTGAAGAATCGTTCTCTCGGTCATACATACACCACTTCAGAAAGAATGGAATCTCTTAGCTGGGGTTTAATTCCATTTCGAGTAACAAGGTCAACTTTTAGATGCAGAATCTCT
>JAOZLN010000213.1 GCA_029934845.1 Candidatus Sabulitectum sp. | reverse complement strand
CATATCCCGGATCAGTGAGAAGACACCCTCCTCCCGGAGTTGGTATATGATCGAAGCCATATCCCCTGGCCATCTTCAGCTGTCTTGTGCGCCCTCTTCCATTCAGACCAAGAAGAAGATCTCTGTTTACAAGCCCTGATTCTTCCATGGGGGTGGGGCCAAGTATTTTTGCAGAGAGAGGCCGCAGAAGAACATCTCCAGTAGAAGAAAGATTCTTCACTCTGTTGATCGATCCTCTGTTCTGGCTCATAGGGCGCTGTCCTACTACCTCTCCGGAAAAAATAAAATCGAATTTTTCCTTAGTGGCAATTTCCTTTAATCTGCTGAACATGGCAGCATGGCAGTCTATACACGGGTTCATGTTCTTTCCGAAACCGCTTGGCGGATCGAAAAGAAGAGCAACGATATCTGCTGTAAAATCAACTTCACGCCATGGAATGCCCAGAGAATCAGCGGCCTTTCTTCCAGCCTGAGCATCAAAGAACGGGCTGCCGAATGTTACCGCTTCAACATAAATACCCTGATCCATAAGAACTTTGCAGGCAAGCATTCCGTCCAGTCCGCCGGAGAAAGCAGCCAGCGCCCTGACAGCTGGCATTAGTGACCTTCCAGAATCAACCAGTCGTTCTGAACCGCCATCTTGCGAAGCTTTCTTACCGGGTGAACTGCAATTGCAGAGCCGCACATATCAAGAATGTACCTGTCTCCCCACGAATCTCCCAGAGCGAGAGCCTGGGAGGGTTCAATTCCCAGCTGATCCAGAATTGCCATGGCAGGAGCGATCTTTGCCTTGCCATAAGGTCTTTGCCCTACCAGGTGGCCGGTACATTTTCCGTTCTTTACCAGTGGAATGCTCCCGCGAAAACTGGTAAACCCCAGCCCTTCTGCAACTGCCTGCACCAGGGGAGAAAGAGAAGCAGAAAGAATGAATATCTCTGCGCCATCCTCCTTGTGTTTGTTGAGAATATCAAGAACTCCCGGTCTTACTTTCTTTAACAGGAGGGGAAGACAATCTTTGACTTCTTCGTGAAGAACATCCAGAGGAAGACCGCTGAAATATCCTCTGTTCCAGCCTCTGCCTTCCCGCATGGTTCGAATAGGGTGCCTCAGATAGTGGTATAGAAATCTGACGACAACTGCTCTGGAAAGCACTTGTCTGCGAAAGAGACCAAGAACAAATTCCAGTTCACTTGATACCGATATCAGTGTTCCATCGAGATCGCAGATGACAACTCGGGGGATCAATCGGTCACCAGGATCCCTCTGCCCGTGCCTGGTGTGTTGTCAAAGGTTTCAAGGATGTGAACGAGTATTCCAGGGAACAGTCTTGGGAATTCTCCATGGAAGAAAGAATGCGCAAGATTGGTGTATTTTACAATCTGAGTTGCATATTCCCCACAGGACTCGTCTTCGGCATCTACAAGTTGACCAATGCCACGAACCTCATAGGATTTGTTATCAAGGAAAACCAGACTTGTAACAGGATCCTTCATAAGGTTGATAAATGTATGGGTTTCAAAGGTGGGAGTTGAGTAGAGTTCAAGGCTGACTATTTTTGTAAGATCAAAATTATCCGAAGTGGAGTAGAGGTCTTTTAGATAGTTAATTTTCTCCGGCATTGAACCGTCCATATTTGACTGCATAAAGTCAATTTTTTCAGCAATTATCTCTCTTCTCGGGCAGAGCCCCATTCCTTTGAAGGCATTGTTGATAGTGAGAATGCTGTCGTTCCTTCTGGCCCCTCTTGTGGCCATGGCTGCATTGTGGGGCCCGGCAAGAGAAGGAGGCGCGCCACCCTGCCCTGTCATCATACCCATTATGTTGTCCAGCACTTCTATTCTGGCTGTAAGATTCCATTCCAGGAATTCCTCTGGCAGTTCAGCTGTGCTGTAATCTTTCCACACACCATCAATTCTTGCTTTTACCACACCCTGAGCTTCATTGGAAACATCTACACAATCCTGAAGAAAGGAACCGCTGTTCCACAACTCCACTGCTCCCTGCTCCATCTCTCCGGCAATAGCCTTCCCCGCAATTGAAGAAAGAAGAAGCGCTCCACTGGCCTTACCGGCCTTTTCTAAAAATTCTCTTCTGTCCATAAAAAAACTCCTTAAAAGTAAGACTAACACAATAGGACGGCAGATTGTTATTGTTGTCACTGTTGTTAGAGCAATACTACCGGAGAGGAAAGTCAATTGTCCAGACTTAAAGAACTGGCTGAAAGCAGCACCCCCGATGGCTTTAAAGCAGCCTGGGAGGATGCACTGAACAATGGAGTTCCTGCGAAGGAACTTCTTGAATCGCTTGTTATTCTGAAGAGCAGGATGGAAGGTCGTCTTCCCCTGCACCTTGCAGAGCTTGCCGTTGAAAAGATGGATTCAGAGAATAGTGGAGATGTTATGGAGTTTGCCTCCGGTGCAGCGAAGCTTTTTGAGCGTTCATCTGTAATTGCAACCGCTCTTGTTGAGGCCCTCAGAGACAAGTTTCTTGTTTTTGAACCGCTGGAGATCTTTGTATCAGTCAGTGGAATATTCTCAGAGAAGAAACCTCTGCGAGATTCGTGGAAGAGGCTTGAAGAACTTCTGAAGTATCAGAAGGGGAGTTATATTTTACACAAGGATTTTGGTCCGGGAGAAATACTGAGGGTATCCAGAAGCTCATTCACCATTGATTTTCAACGATCAAGAAACCACGATATGACAGTGGAAGCCACAATTGATCTTACCCATCCCATTCCTGATGATTCGCTTTATGTGCAGAGATGGAAGCAGCATGATGCTTTTGCAGAGCTTTTAACCAGTGGCGGAAAAAAGCTTCTTGAAAGAGCGTTTCGAGACACATCTGTTGATAACTCACTCAGGGAAGTAAATCTCCTTAAGCTTCTTGATGGATCTGATGTCAAACCACGTGAAATGTGGCGGGTACTCAAGGCTGCTGCGACGAATTCAAGCAGTTTCATGGACATGGGTGATGCTATTATTCCTGCGGACAGTTCTTCTCTGCTTGCTCAGGTTGAAGCGGTAATAACGCTGAACAAAATGCCGATGTCAGAAAAAACAAAAACAGTAACTGCTTTGATCAAGGCTGCTTCCAAAAAAGAGGAAGCTTTGCTGGAGCAGATCTTTGACAAGGTGATTAGCCTGAAAGACATTGAAAAAGGTGCATTGTTTGAACTGGCATGGCTCTGTTCCTCCAGAGGAAAGATAAAGAAATTTCAGGAAAGAACCGGCCATCTTCTTGAAATGAAGGCAGTAAGAGTGCTGCGTAGTGTAGGAGAAATACACTCCGTACCATGTAGAAAGCTATATATGAAGCATTTCTTTGCGAATTCTCCGGAAGAAAAGGAAATTCGGCTTCTTCTTGACAAACTTTCCAGAACACTCAGGGAGCAGGCTGCAGATTTCGCTGTAGAATTCAGCCCTGAAGTACATTCGGAATATGTGCTTAAAGCCCTGGACGACCCCAGGGAGACCGCACATTTCATGTG
The DNA here is from genome assembly GCA_029934845.1 of Candidatus Sabulitectum sp. Classification (GTDB taxonomy): domain Bacteria; phylum Fermentibacterota; class Fermentibacteria; order Fermentibacterales; family JCC-6; genus Sabulitectum. The sequence continues at coordinate 1,281 of JAOZLN010000213.1, read as the reverse complement.
GGCTCTGGAGCGGGCTGCAAAAATGGAAAACTACATGGAACCTGAAAAAATAGTTGAACTGGCTTTGAAGAATCTGCTTTTTGCAAAGACTGAAATGCAGAAAAGAGTTTGCTCCGTTCTTATGAACAAGCTTCGCCCCGAGTTGGAACAGCACATTTCTTTGCTTGACACCAGAAGACTTGGAACACTTACCGAGAACCTTGAAGAAAGTATTGGCGCTCAGGAAACCGGGCTGGTTCTTTTAGCAAGGCGGGAGTTGTCCGGCAGACGCACCGGTGGATTTACCAACATTCGGAAATTCTGGGAGAATGATTTCATTTTCTGCAGCAGAGATGGCATTGCCAGAAGAGCTGATGAGATCGAGGATATCCGAACTGTTCAAATACCCATTGCTGCCAGGGCAATTGCCGAAGCTGCTTCCCACGGGGATCTTTCAGAGAACGCCGAGTACACTGCTGCACTTGAAAAGCGCGATTTCCTTCTGGATATGTTGAACAGGTACAGGAAACAACTGAAACTGATGAGACCTTACCCGGTGGGGCAGAGAAGTATTGATATAGTCAGCCCTGCCACCAAGGTGGTTATAGAGTCAATGGCTGATACTCCCGATATTAGAACTGTTTTTGTGGTTGGCCTTATGGACGCAGATGCCGATAGAGGATTTATCAACTACAAAGCTCCACTTGGTGCTGCCCTGCTGGGGCTTACCAAAGGAGATACTGTTCAATTGCCCGGTGATAATGATTCAGCCTGGAGGATTACAGAGATTGCACTTATGGAAGAGAACTTCTAGTTAATGAACTGTATTCTCTGTGGCGCTGAATGGACAGGCAGAACCGTACCGTTCAGTGCTGTTTGCGAAAAATGTGACTGCTGGCTGCATTCCTGCATTCAGTGTGCCCTGTGGAATTCCCAGGCGCAGATGTGTCGATCCATGACCACCGATATAGTTGCAGACCGGCAGGGAAAAAATTTCTGTGAGGAATGGAAACCAGGCAAACAGGAAGCAGTAACAAGAGCGAAAAAAGACCCAAAGGGAAAATTCTCTTCACTTTTTGGAGATTGAGCCGTGCGCATAATTGTTGCAACAACTCATACCATACCGGCTTACTCCGGAGGTTGGACTACGCCGCTTGACCTTTTTGGTGAAGACCACCAGGCAATGTATGTTATTCGCAAACACAGATTGGGCACAAAACAGATAGAAGGTATCAAGTGTGTTGGTGTGGGGGTAACGGGAGCTCTTGCCGCTCCATGGAAGCTTGGCAATCAGACTCGTTA
>JAOZLN010000212.1 GCA_029934845.1 Candidatus Sabulitectum sp. | reverse complement strand
CTGGCTGTCTCCGGGGTTCATCTGTTTTATCCAGACGGCCACCATAAGGTTCTCTTTGCCCAGCTCACTCATCACCTGAGGGTGAGCCTGGGGAAAACGAATCCTGAGACCACTGTCATCCTTGAAAATGGTTGTGGCCATAAAGAAGACCAGAAGCAGGAAAACGATATCCGACATCGTGCTGGATCCTATTGCACTGCCGACTTTCATTCTTCTTTTAAACTTCATTACACACCACCTCCAAGTCTTTCCTGAAGGGTGATACCAGTTCGGCTGACACCGTTGCGCCTGATTACATCAAGTGCGATTATCATGCCGTCATAGTCACAATCGGGAAAGAACTTCAGAATAACAACAAGCTCGCTCTCTCTTACGGCTGACGCGATGTTCCCCTGTCTTGCATCAGCAAGAACAAGAGTATCGCCAAAAGCCACTTCTCCAAAGTTTGGATCGACTGTCACCGGAGCATCAGCACCCATTATCTCCCGGATAAGTCCGGAATGAACTATGGGTGTAAGATTCTCTGCTTGAATAGCCGAATTCAAGCTGGAATAAGTACCTGGCGGTACACCCTTTGCAACCTCGAGGTTGTTCAGAAGCCTGATGGAAGTAGCTTCCACCGTTTCTGCCCTCTGGGCTGCAAGAGCCATTATTCCTTCCTGAAGAACGGGATCATCAAGTGCAACATCCTCACCGGCTCTGGCCCTTTGCAGCGGCCCGTCAGGAGGCGCCTGGTCGATAAGAGCAACATAGCTCCCAAGACCCCACTGCTTGATGGTCATTACAAGTCGGTTGGTTTCATCGATCACAACCTCTTCAGTCTGCTCATCGGGTTTTTTCGGCAGCTGATAGCTGATACCCTTCTGAACATCAAAAGTGGTTGTCACAAGGAAGAAGATCAGAAGCAGGAATGCAATATCGGACATGGACGAATCGGAAAATTCGCCTGTTGCCCGTGGTTTTTCATTGCGCATTCTTACTCCTTATCACAACTGCTTGAGATGTTCCATGTCGGCAAGCTGATCAACAAGGAACATGCTTGCCTCTTCCATATCGGTAATAAAACGACCCACTTTTGCTATGAAAAAGTTATTGGCCATCTGAATTGGAATTGCCACAATAAGGCCTGTGGCCGTGGTGATAAGCGCTTCCTGAATACCGCCTGCAACCAGACTGGCATCAACATTCTTGGCTGCTGCTATCTCTCCAAAAGCACGGATCATTCCTGAAACCGTACCAAGGAAACCTATCATGGGGGCTACACTTGAAACGGTGGCAAGAACAACAAGCCCCTTCTCAAGATGAGCCATTTCGATAGAACCAGCACTCTCAATAGCTTTTTCCACATCTACAAGCCCTTTGTCTCTTCTCATAAGCCCGGCTCTGAGAATAGCAGACACAGGTCCGCGAGTACGGTCACAAAGACCCTCAGCACCGCTGAGGTCGCCCTTGCGAATGTATCCGCCGAGCTGCTCAAGAAACTTGCTCACATCGAGTTTAGCCTTGCTGAAAGTTATGTACCTTTCAACAGCAACGGCAATACCGATGATCAGTGCAAGAAGCAGAGGCCACATGAAGTTTCCACCAGCGATGAAAAGATCTTTAAGATCCATGCTGGCGCTCTGTGAACGCTCTACTTCCTCAACAACAGGTGCATCTGCATCAGCTGCATCTGTTTCCACCACAGGTTCCTCTGCGGGAACAACCACTTCATCAACCGTTTCGGTGACCGCTTCGGTGGTTTCTATTGCTTCCGGCTCTTCCACCTGAGCAATGGCAAAAGGTGCCATTATCAGCAGAAGCACCAGCAGTATTTTATGCATCTGGTAACTCTCCTTGTGCTTGCGGGTAAACCCGCCTGAAATTCCTACCATTCGAAGTCGATACCGAAACGAATGCGTCTTCTGCGTTCGTAAGCATTGGGGTTACCCATGCCGCCTCTTGGATCGTGATCGGGCTCGCCATCGCCATCCTGATCTGCATCGTACCATGCAGGATCCACTAGCCCGGCGATATTTGTGCGGTTAAACACATTAAGAACCCAGACATAAACATTCAATGAAGTGTCGCCCATCCAGAACATCTTGTTCAGCTTGGCATTGGTGTTCATGGTAAATGGAAGACGCTCGCCGTTCACCTCGGGGTCTGCAGTTGACTGTGAGCTTTCGTTGTATGGGAAACCACTTCCGTAGCTCCACTGCATCGAAAGACCAAGACCCTGAAGGTAACGGGTTCCGCCCCATGCAGGGCCTTCATTTCTTGGAATACGGAAATCAAAGTTGGCGTTAACCATGTGTCTCTGATCCCAGTCCAGGAAACTTTCACGCTTGGGAATAACCCAGCCGGCCCAGGCGTAAGTGTAGTTCTGGGTAGCACTGGAGCTTTTGCCCTTGGCTATGGCATAGGTGTAGTTGCCACTAAAGCTTATGAAGTTGGAAGGGCGTCTCATCAGGTTGAACTCTGCACCGCGGACATTTCCGTAATCTCCGTTGATATAAAGGTCATAAGAATCCACTGCTGTGAAGTAGTTCTTCTGCATGTCCACAAGACCAGTGATATCTTTGTAGTAACCGGTGATATCGAGCATGGTCAGGTCGTCAAACATGTGCTTCACACCAAATTCGTAAGCGATGGTCTCTTCGGGCTCAAGATCAGGGTTACCCACAATAGGGAACGCGCCTGAAAGATCGAAGTTTGCTCCATCGAACATTCTTCCAAAGTCTGGAACCTGGAAGTAGTGACCGTATGTGAAGTGAAGAACATCACGCTCGGTTATGGGATGGCTGAAGCCTATCCTTGGGCTGAGGTGATATTTGGAACTGACACTGACCGGGTTCCTGATGTGATCATCATCTCCGGCGGACGTTCCGGGGTTCACAGGGTCTGTAAGATCAGCAGGATAGTCGGTGTAGTTGGGGTCGAAGTAGTCAAAACGAAGACCTGCATTAACAATCATTCCTCTGTACTCCATTTTGTCCTGCATGTATGCAGATGCAGCATGGGGGAAGGAATGCCAGTCGCTCATGTAGATGTTTCCACCGGAGGCGGTATCTACACGGTGCTCGTAAACATCGTAGTACTTGCCTTCAACACCGAACTTAAGCTGGTGCTGCTGGTTAACCTGGCTGGTTACATCAAGTCTGGCAGTTGATGTGGCGCTTGATGCGTCGTACCATGCAGCTCTGTTTGCGCCGGAGCGGTAAAAACCCTGGAAGTCCTGGGTGCGCGTGGGAGTGTAGTTCAACCAGTCGAAAACAGAGTAACCTTCTCCAAGAATACCACCATCAGGATCATCAATTCTGCGCTCGTCAGTTGTAGAATACTGATTGATCTTGAACTCCAGGAAGCTGGCGTCACTAAGGGTCTGAGTGAAGCTGAGGCCAATGGAGTAATTTTCCACATTGCGATGTGGAAGACCGTAGCGGTATTCTGTTCCGGGAAGAGTGTCGCCGGTAAGAGGATCGATGTAGTCGTCCTCGAATCTGGCGTATGCCCAGCCACCGTACAGATTACTGTCTGTGTTACGGTAGAATCCGCTAAGGTTTATCTTGGTCTTGGGATTGGGCTTGATGGTAAGCTTAAGGTTACCGTTCAACTGCTCGCTTCCCGTGTTAAGAAGATAACCGTAGTTGCCCTCGGTGCCGCCACCATACTGCAACCACTTAACGGTTCCGAAAAAGCGAACATCAGCACCGATGTCAAGACCCATTGCAGGAAGCAGGTACTGCGTGATTGGCTCTGGTCCGCCAAGTGCAACCTCTCCTGTAAGTCTTGCTTCTGCAAAATCGGCAGGCTTGTTGCCACCGAATTCCTGCAGAGGCTCGTCGCCATTAGGGGCCTCGCCGTCAAAACTAGGGCCAGCCCACCAGGTACCCGGGTATCCCCAGGTCCAGTCTTCAGCAATGCCCAGAGCATCAAAATCGTTACCGTTCATGCCGATGGATCCGCTGTAGCGGTTTCCACCCTCACGGGTGATAACATTGATGATACCGGACTGTGCATTTCCATACTCGGCACCGAAACCACCGGAAATAACCGATGTTTCAGCAACTGCTGAGAGAGGAAGAGACTGGTCTGATACATTGCCGTTGGGGTCTGTCTGAGTCACACCATCAACAACGTAGGAAACCTCTCCGCCACGACCTCCACGCATGTGAAGACCACCGTGATCAACGGCCCCTGCCTGCTGGTTCACCACATCGGCGATACCTGCCACAGGCATGGTTCTGATCTCGTCACGGGTTACTACAGATACACTGGAAGTAACACCGCGAAGAATCATTCCCCTCTGGTCGGTTACGGTAATAACCGTATTTCCAACCGCTTCGGGGTTAAGCACAAAATCCATCCGGGTGGTCATGTCAGCGATGACACTGGCACCCTCTTTTGTCTGCTCGCCCATACCAACCATTCTAGACATCAGGGTATAAGTACCCGGCTGAAGGTTGATAATGAAATACTCTCCGTTGGCATCCGTCATTGCACCGTAAGCAGTACCTGTAATCATCACAGTCGCACCGATCAACGGTTCCCCGTCAGAATCAGTAACGCGACCGGCGATCTTACCGGTAGTTCCTGCGGTAGCAGCAAGGGACACAAACAGAAGTAGAGCAAGCGAAATAACTGTCGCTCTTCTAAACACTTTGCAGCTCCTTTCTCCTGGCTACAAACTGTGCATCTAACCCGTGCCCCGGCGTACACCCCCCGAAGCAAAGGATCTGCACAAACAAACAACCATTACCACGGCCAGCCGTGGCCACCTAACACTTTACAGCGCACCACCTTG
>JAOZLN010000211.1 GCA_029934845.1 Candidatus Sabulitectum sp. | reverse complement strand
TCTTGAGGTTTCTGCCGACTTTTTCCAGGCACTTGAACAGAACTCCTGGGGTTCGATCAAGGCTACCTTCTAATCAGGTATATGACTTTTGAGAAGCCCCGCTTCGGCGGGGCTTCTCTTTGTTAACTGGTTTATGTTTTACTTTCCCGATACGGATATTCCAGAGAATGCTATCCATGGAATAATAGAATCTCCGTTGTTTACTCTCTCTTTTGAGATGCTCTTGATGTTCTTTATCATATCTTTCAGATTTCCAGCAACCATGGTTTCTGCAATAGGATACTTGATCTCACCGTTCTCTATGTAGTAGCTGTTCTTGGCCACACCGGAAAAATCTCCACTGCTTGCGGGATTTCCTCCGGAAAAACGACACAACAGTATTCCTCTGTCTATGGTTTTCACCATATCATCCAGACTTGAGTTTCCCCGGTCGATCACATAAAAGCCACCTGAGTTCACAGCTTTTTTCATTCCTGTTCTTTTTGAGCCGTACAAGCTGAGCAGAAACGATTTCAGTACTCCATTTTCAATGATCGTGTTGTTCCCCGACTTGAAACCATCCATTGTAAAAAAGTACCCGCTGGCCAGTTCATCTGATACTGGGCTGGAATGTACAGACAGTCTTTTGTCAGCTATGACCTCTCCAAGAGAATCCTTGAAAATTGAAGTTCCTGTTATCATGGGATAATCTCTCAGATAACCTGTGAGCATGGAAGTAAAACCCTCCATGCATTCCGGGGTAACAATTACATCCCCGGTAAAGCTTCCCCTAAGGGTTTCAGTCACAGTCTGCTCTGTGGACTGACCCATAAGCCTGTCAACTCCTCCATACGAAGGAAGTTGGCTGGAAAGATCCTTGGATGCCACAACTGCATAATTGAAGGAGGATGCATTCTTACCGACTTTGCTGGTAAACATAACCATAAGGTTGTATCCGCCCTGAACAGAATGGAAGCTGACCCCGTTGGAGTTGTTGTAATATCTGTGCTGCGCTGTATGGTCAAGAACAGCCTGCTCCAGTATGAGGGAGGGATACTTCTCTCGGGTGTACTTGAGAAAAGTCTTCATTCTGGCGTACATCAGGTCAAGATCCGGCTCTTCCGATCCCCTGCTGAAACTTTCCTCCGGCTGTTTTTCTGCTATTACATTTGCAGGGTCTGCTTCACCAGCTTCCACAAGTTCAACCACTTCAGCAACACAGTTCCGGATTGATTCTGCATCAGTTCTGTTCATAGAACTGGATCCTTTTTTTTCTTCTCTGATCCCGGAAAGAGAAAGGCCGGTGTCATCAGTAGTCCTCAACAGAGAAATCTTCCCGCCGTCAACTGTCAGTTCAGTTTTTCTTGTAACGGAAAGACTGCATGTGGCGTGGGTCATACCGGCATTTAGAAGTGCTTCTACGCAAAGAAGTGATACATTGTGGTGGTCTGCCATTACTTTCCTCCCAGATTTATCATACACTTGATGGCAGGGCCGCCCATTCCAACCGGTATAGACTGCTTCTTACCGCACATACCGGTCTTCCAGGACATGTCATCAGAGACAGCAGTAACAGTTTTCATCATATCAAAGGCAACACCGGAAATGGTTACATCCTTTAAAGCTCTTCCTATTTTGCCGTTCTTTATCTCATACCCGAGAACAATACCGAACATGAACTCGCTGGTGGAATCTGCCTGCCCGTTGCTTGATTGTATCAGATAATAACCGTCTTCCACAGATTCTATCATCTCACTGAGTTTGCTCTTACCGGGAAGAATAGCCGTGTTTCTCATTCTTATCAGAGGCTCATCGCTGAACTTGTAAGCTCTGGCGTTGCCAGCAGGCTTAGCCCCGAATTCAAGAGCAGATTCCAGGTTATGCATGTAGCCCTTCAAGATACCATTCTCAATAATGGTAACATCCTCCGCAAAGGTTCCCTCGTCATCAATATGCACAGGCACAGGACATGTTTTCCCCATGCAGGTATGAGCATAGTCTTTAAGGGTGATCAGCGGGCTGGCCACCATCTGCCCCATGTTGTCTGCGGCAACGGAACCACCCCGAACAAGATCAGCCTCCGTGGTGTGCCCGATGGCCTCATGGGCCAGAATACCTGCAACATCGGCATCAAGAATACACTGACTGATACCGGCCTCAGGAAAAACTCCTTCTGCTTTCTTTAAGAGATGTTCGTAAAGTTGATCCAGTCTTTCGTAATAGCTGGAGGGTTTAACAAAAACATCTTCAAACTGACCTCGACCTCCAAGAACATCATACAACTCAACAGGACCCGAATCGGTATCAACTGTCAGAAGTACATACATTATGCTTTTCGGGACCATAGAGAATGCGTAAGTGCCGGTTGATGTAAGCAACCGCTTCTCCATATCAGAACTGCGCATGGATATGGTTCTGGATATCAGTTTCGGGTAATTTCCACTTATGTAGCTGTCCATCTCTTTTACAAAATCAATACGATCCTTTTGAGAGGCAGCTTGTTTCTTTGTTGTATAATCCCATTCACCAGCAGCTGATGAAACCGGCAGGTCAGGGCAACTTCTCTGTTCTTGTCTGTGAAGAAATGAGGCATTCTCTCCTGCTGCCTGAATCACATGTTTTACAGCATCATCACTTGAATCCGGGCTGGAGGCAAATCCCCATGAGCCACTCCTGTAGCATCTGGCAGACACACCGCCGACAGAACTCCTGCCGTTTCCCATAACGGTTCCTTCCACCATGGAAACAACACTATCTCTGTTCTCCTGTATCCGCAGCTCTGTATATCCCTTGAACAGGTCTGAGTACCTGCTTATGTCAGTCTGTTTCATTTCCTCTACCCTACGAGTATGAGCAGCAGTAGTCTGTAACAATTTTGACATTTACTGTAAAAGAAGTATTGGCTGGAACCTCAAAAGTTTCTCCACCCTTCACTGCAATTGATGTATCTGCCCCTGGAAGTGTTACATCCAGCTCCCCTGCCAGTATCTCCATTATCTCATGGGAATCTGTGCCGAATTTGTACTCCCCTGGAAGCATTACTCCCAGTGTTTTCTTTGACCCGTCTGCAAAAACTACAGTTCTGCTGGAAACCCTGCCCTCAAAGTAGAAGTTAGCCTCTCTTATCACAGTTACATTATCAAACTTACTCAATGGTTCTTCCTTTCACAAAAGAGTGTTTACTGTTGAATGGAAATATATGTCGAGATTCCTCATACGCTACAGTTCATTTCTTAAAGATTGCTTTCTACAAATTCTCTTGCTTCTGCAAGATCTCTCGCAAGAATATGATCATCAATCCCGTCAATCTCTAATTCTGATAACTCTAACTGCAACAAAGCCTCCTGCATCAGTTTGTTTGACACCAGTACTCTGGAAAGTCGGATCCCCGAGTGTACAATTCTGCTGGTGGCCCCGGATTCTTCTGCAAGGCGTAAAGACTTTCTAGCATACCCAAGCGCCTCTGCAGGCGACCGTTCACAGACAATTCTGGAAAGTTTGTCCAGACAATTGGACGCAACACGCAGATCTCCCACTTCCAGGCTTAGAACAAGAGATTCTCTGTTCTTTCTTTCTGCTCCCGGCAGGTCACCCTCGATCTCCAGAAGATCAGCAATGGATGAAAGAACAACAGCATTCTGGTGAATATCCCCTGAATCACTGATGATCTTCGCCGCCTCCTCAAGAAATTCCCTTGCTTGGACCATGTTGCCTCTTCGTCTGTAAACAGTTGCAAGATTGCACAGCAGAGAAGATTCAGATCTGGGAATCCGGGCTTTCCTGGCAGCAGATAATGCCCTGGACCATTCCTCTTCTGCCCCCTTAAGGTCTCTTTGCATATAGGCGATATTTCCCAGGCTTCCCAGACAAAGCGTATCCAAAGCAGGGTCTCCAAGCCTGGAAGCAAGCTCTGCTGCAGACCTCAAGTACGGTTCAGCCTCTTTTGTCTTACCTGACATCAGCAGGAAATTACCAATTCTTTCCTTGATCTCCGCTATGGTTCTATCCCTGAATTGTTCTGGATCGGAAGTTTCATCTGCGGTTTCCTCCATGACAACAAGCAGTCTTGAGTACAGTTCAATTCCTTCAGAAAATCTTGATCTCATCTGAAGCATAGCCGAGATGGTTTTCGAGTAGGCTGTCATTCTTTTCCGGTCATGTTTCTCGCAGGCGTAGAAAAAACCCTCCCGGAAGTTTGGAAATTCCAGAACCATCATGGCCAGAGCATCCACCTGCCGGTGACCTTTCAACATTTCTGCAAGGTCATCAATAAATAGACTGTAGTAGTTGCAGTGTTTTTCCCGAAGATCCTCCGGGTTGCTCTGCTTAGTGCAGGCAAATTGTCTTGTAAGGGGGTGTAATGTGTATCCACCTCCGTTGCGCAATTTTACCATGGAGTGATCACAAAGATTCCGCAGCGTTCTCAAACTGCAGCCTGCAACAACTGATGCTGATTCTCTACTGAACCCTCCCTGAAAAATAGATAAACCTGTCAGGCTAGTCTGCTCCCTGCTGCTTAACAGATCCCATGAATAGTCAAAAACTGCCTGAAGGCTCTGCTGACGACCGGGTCGGTGGGTGTCTGAGCACTCAAGAATTTCCAGACTTTTTTCTAGTTCCTGCGCCAGTTCAGAACACTGGATCGTTCTAATCCAGGATGCTGCAAGCTCAATTCCCAGCGGTGAACCATCCAGAAGGGTGCAGATGCCGGATATTGCCCTGTGGTCTTCTTCTGTTGGCGAAAAGTTAAGTGACAGCTGCCTTGCAGACCAGAGGAAAAGGCGATTCGAATCGCGAAAAGTCATGCCTGAAA